>CAZCRM010000119.1:0-4693 GCA_964501085.1 uncultured Methanosarcinales archaeon
TCTGCTATCACATTTTAATGTTGATTTTCAAGATTAATAACTTTTGGGATTTGACTGTTCCATGCTTTGTTTGGTAATTTGAAGAACAGATGAGTTCTGGACTATCGATGACGAGCTCTGCCATAGTGTAATTGAAATAACGATTGTCGATCAAGGATTGCCAGCGTTATACCGCTCACGTTCACGCTTGTGAGTGGGATAGATTCACCGATATATCCGATATCACGCCTGCGCAGCACCACAACCTGTCCATTATCATTGGGTCCACTGTGTTATCTACAGCGATGTTCAAGCCAGCAAGCCCTGGTTTACGCTACACCCTACCACTTATACCTGCAGGAAGTTGTTGTTCCTGACTACATCGAATGTATTGATGCCTGTGGTGTTGATTATGCGATTGAATATAAGGTCATCCTCAAATCTTCGCATCTTGTAAACAGCTCTCTGTATCTTTCTTCCTACGGTGTTGATACGAGTCCCTTTTTTCTCCATCAGCGTGACATCAAAGCACGCAACCATATGGGCAAATAGGTTTTGCTTTCTTCGAGTAGGGCATATCAAGCTGTAAACAGGTTTTCCGAAGGCAGAACTGTTAAAACTTTATTTGTTTAAATATCAAAATTTTCTTTTAACTGTTCATGCGATACAATAATCTGAGTTATGCTAAGTACATGTTCGATTGAGGGCGAAATGGATATATATGGTGTATGTATAATATACTCAGGAAGGTGCAAAGGTCTGTAAAGAATATACTGCATGCTCACCTTGAGGTCTGAGAATGACCAGAGATACTGTACGCAACAAACATAATTAATAATAAAAAATATGGATTTTGCGTCCATTTTTGCATCAGATACATTTTCATTATTTGTTCTACCAATTCTTATTTTCATTGCAAGGGTAACGGACGTTACCCTTGGAACCCTGCGCATTATTTCAGTCTCAAGGGGTAGAAAAACTCTTGCTCCCTTTTTTGGTTTTTTTGAAATAATAATATGGCTGTTTGCCATTGGACAGATTATGCAGAACCTGACCAACATTGTATATTATATTGCCTATGCAGGGGGTTTTGCCATGGGTACCTTTGTGGGAATCTACATAGAGGAGAGAATTGGTATAGGTACCTTAGTTATCAGGGTCATCACCAAAAAGGATGCAGATAAGCTCGTAGAATATCTCAAATCCGCTGGCTATGGTGTTACAAGTTTTGATGGATATGGGACAAGAGGTCGTGTAAAGCTGATCTACACTGCTGTGAAGCGTAAGGATATTGATGAGGTGGTGAGCATCGTCAAACACTTCAATCCGAAAGCATTCTTCTCGATAGAAGAGGTCAAGTCTGTGAGTGCAGGCATCTTTCCACCAAGGAAACCCTGGTATAAGAGACCTATTCTGGGTTTCAAACATTAGGCCAAGCTTAAAACCATAAGTTTTAATTGCATTATAGCATTACTACCTCACCTCTGGAGATTATATGTTAAAAGAGGTAACACAATATAATGCGAAACAAATAGAACAGAAAATTCAGAGATTCTGGGAGGAAATAGATGCCTATGCTAATGTAAGAAAGCTCAGAAAGGATGGCAAGAACTTCTTTTTTGTGGATGGTCCTCCTTACACCACAGGTAGAATTCATTTAGGAACTGCATGGAATAAAATCATCAAGGACACCATACTGCGCTATAAATCAATGAACGGTTTTCATGTTCTTGACAGGGCAGGATGGGACATGCATGGTCTTCCCATAGAGGTTAAAGTGGAAGAAGTTCTTGGATTTACATCAAAAAAGGACATTGAAAGCTATGGTGTGGGGAATTTTGTTAATAAATGTAAGGAGTTCGCCTTACTACACAAGGAAGAGATGACCAAGCAATTCAAAAACCTTGGCATCTGGCTGAACTGGGAAAACCCCTATATGACTCTCAGAAATGAATATATAGAGGCTGCATGGTGGACACTTAAAAAAGCATACGAAAAAAAGCTTCTTGAGAAAGGACTTCGGGTTGTGAACTGGTGCCCAAGATGCGAAACCGCTATAGCAGATTCTGAAGTGGAATACTGGGAAAGAACAGACCCCTCTGTGTACATTAAACTTCCTGTTAAGGATGAGGAGAATACCTATATTGTGATATGGACTACTACACCATGGACGATACCAGCTAACATAGCAATTGCGGTGCATCCTTCCTTTGAGTATGCAAAGCTAAAGGCGGTGAAGGATGGAAAGGAAGAGATTCTTATAATGGCTTCTCAACTGGCGGAGAACGTGCTGAAGCAAGGTAGATACCAGAGCTATGAGGTGCTTGAAACCATGCCTGGTGAGAAGCTTGATATAGAATACCTTCATCCTTTAATGGACAAGATTCCCTTGCAGAGGAGTTTCAGGCATAAGGTTTACAGGGCTGATTTTGTCACTGCTGAAAACACGGGTTGTGTGCATATAGCACCAGGTCACGGTATGGAAGACTTTGAGCTTGGGGTAAAGCACAACCTGCCTATATTCTGCCCTGTAGGTGCTGATGGCAGGTATACTAAAGAAGCTGGAGAATACCAGGGTATGCATGTAAGGGAAGCCAATAAGGTTGTTCTTGATGACCTCTCAGAAAAAGACCTTGTGCTCGCCAAAGGAGAAATCTCACATAGGTATGGTCACTGCTGGAGATGCAAAACGCCTATAATCTATTTAGCCACAGAACAGTGGTTTTTACGTATTACAGTTCTTAAACAACAAATGCTTGCTGAGATTGAGAAGGTGAAGTGGTATCCTGAATGGGCAGGAAAAGCAAGATTCGCTGACTGGGTCGCAGGTTCTAGGGACTGGTGTATATCACGCCAGAGATACTGGGGAATTCCCATACCTGTATGGATATGTGAATCATGCAATAAAATCTATGTAGTTGGAACAAAGCATGAGCTTGAGGAGAAGGCAGGCATCTCAATCCATGACCTCCACAGACCAAGTGTGGACAACATTGTCATAACATGCACCTGCGGGTCAAAGATGAGAAGAGTTCCTGATGTCTTTGATGTATGGTTTGATTCTGCGGTAGCATCCTGGGCTACGTTGAATTTCCCGCATGATGATAAAGCATTTAAGCAACTATGGCCTGCGGATTTCATCACAGAAGGGCATGACCAGACCAGAGGATGGTTCTATTCCCAGCTTGGAGCCAGCATGATAGCCTTTGGAAGAGCACCCTACAAAAGTGTGCTCATGCATGGCTTCACCTTAGATATTGAAGGAAGGAAGATGGCGAAGAGCCTTGGCAATGTGGTTGAGCCAGAGAAGGTTGTAGCAAAGTATGGAGTGGATGCCCTTCGCTTTTATGTACTTTCCCAGAATGCACCCTGGGAAGACCTGAAATTTAGCTGGGATGAGGTGGGTAATATCTCAAGGATGTTCAACATACTCTGGAATGTGTACAGGTTTCCTCTACCCTACATGATCCTTGATAACTTCAATCCTCTTAAGATTTCAGAAAAAGATGTTGCCATGCGATTAGAAGATCGATGGATTCTCTCAAGAATGCAGTCCTTGATTAAAAAGGTAGATAACGCCATGTCAGAATATAGTTTGCATAAGGCAACCCGCTCCATATCAGAGTTCATACTCGAAGACCTCTCACGCTGGTATGTTCAGCTTGTAAGACCAAGAACATGGCGTGAGGCAAACGACCCAGATAAGCTTGCTGCGTACTATACCCTATACGAGGTTCTTGTCACCCTTACAAAGCTTCTGGCACCTTTTGCCCCTCATATTTCTGAGGAGATGTACCAGAATCTGGTGAGGAATTTGTACGATGCCCCTGCAAGTGTTCATATGTGCGATTGGGTTGCTCCAAAGGAGGAGCTAATTGATGTTGAGCTTGAGAAGTACATGGATATTATAAGAGAAATCGTTGAGGTCTCATCCAGTGCAAGGCAGAAATTAAAGCGAAAGCTGAGATGGCCTGTGAAAAGAATCATAATTGCACCTAATAAAGAGGAGGTTGCTGTAGCGGTTAAAAGCCTTGAATCTGTGTTAAAAGCTCAGGCAAATTCAAAGAATGTTGTTCTGCTTGATGTTGGTGAAGCATGGGATGAGCTTGGAATAGAGGTAGTACCCAACCATAGCGTTATAGGTCCAAACTTCAAGAAAGAAGCTAGTAAGGTGATTGCTGAACTTAGGGCAATAGACGGAAAAGTGCTTAAGAAAGCCATGCAGGAGAGTGGAAGTTATAAACTAAAGGCATGGGTTATAACACCAGATATGGTGAGTTTTAAGGAGACTCTTCCACCATATATTGCAGGAGGAGAATTTTCCGGTGGTGTGGTGTATGTGGATGCTGAACTCACTCCTGAAATTGAATCAGAGGGGTATGCAAGAGAGGTTATACGAAGAATACAGGATATGCGGAAGGAGCTTGACCTTGATGTTGAGGAGAAGATAGATGTTGCTGTGGATATAAGGAATGCAAGAGTGGCAGAGCTTGTAAAAGCATGTAAGGACTTCATATCAGGCGAGGTAAGGGCAAGATATCTCAAGTTTGGCTATGATGCTGAAGGAGATTTCATTAAGGAATGGAATATTGAAAACATTAAGATAAAAATTTCAATATCGCCTGTTAAGGGGAATAATTAAGATGCCCACAAATTATTTATAGAACTATAAACACTTAGAATTTTAATTTGGAGGTAATCGATTATGGCAGGG
>CAZCRM010000120.1:0-4665 GCA_964501085.1 uncultured Methanosarcinales archaeon
CTCCGTAAGGCTTCACGGTGGAAGCCCCAGACTTTAGTCGGGGGAGGAGGTCACCATTCCTCTCTCCAATCCTTGCATAGCAATCCTGTTCAGGCTCCTCGCTCTCTCTTTAGTTCTTGCTTCAGAGAATATTCTCACCTTGGGCTCGGTACCACTTCCCCTCACAAGCAGCCATCCATCTGAGTAATCCACCCTCAGCCCATCCATATCACTCATCTTCTCATAATCCTGCGGAATCTCCTGCTTTAATCGTTCAATCAAATCTTGAAGATCCATGCTTTTTGGTAAGGTTTTTGCATCCTTTATCTGGTAAAATCTCGGGTATAAAGCAACAAGCTCTGAGAGGCTCAGCTCTTCCTTTGTGAGTATGCCAGTCATTATTCCTGTTAGCATAGGACCTTCTCTGCTCCATTCAAGCAATACAGAGCCATGCTCTTCAAGCCCAAGCTGAGCTCCGCATAACAGTTTCGCCTGTGCAAGGTATGGCTCTCCCACAGGGGTGTAGATTATCTCTGCATCAAGGGTTTGTGCAACGTGTTGTATGATATTGGAAAACGCTATGGTAACAGCGATTCGTTTCTTTTTTTCTTTATTCTGTTTCAGCACATGGTCTGCGATTATCGTAGCAGAAACATCTCCCTGTATATATCTGCCCTTCTCGTCCACAAATACCGTTCTATCTCCATCACCATCATGAGCTATCCCTAAATCTGCTCCTTGGTCAATCACAAGCTCTTTGAGTTTTTCAAGATTTTCCTCCTTGGGTTCTGGGTTCCGTTCCCTGAACATTCCATCGTATTTGCAGTTGAATCTGGTAACCTTATGCCCAAGTTCCTCAAGGACTTCAGGAGTTACAGAAGAAGCAGAACCACCACCACAATCAACCACAATATTCATGGGTTTCTGAGGAAAGAGCTGGGAAACATAGCTGACAATATGATGCTTATATCTTTTAATTGCATTATTATCATAAAGCCTTTTACCTTTTTTTTGGGTCTTCTTGAGTTCACCAAAATATATTCTCTCAAGAGCAAGATCCTCTTCAGGTGAAAAACCCCTTCCGCTCTTGCTCAGACATTTTATACCATTGTATTCAGGAGGGTTATGCGAGGCTGTTATCATCACCCCAGCATCAGCCTGCCTGCTCACCTCAAGAGATAAAGCATTAGGTGTGATTATCCCCAAGCTCAATGCATTGCATCCATGCTCTATGATACCCTGAATCAAGGCTTCCTCAAGCATATCAGAGGAAACTCTTGGGTCTTTACCTATGGCGATGGTTTTACCTTCACCCAGATATATTGATAACGCCGCACCAACACGATTGGCTTTTTCAGCATCTATACCTTTGCCCACAACACCCCTGAAACCAAATGTTCCAAAAAGTTTTTTCTGTTTCCTTATATTTTTATAATACTCATATTTTTTTGTGAATTCATTGCATGACATATAATTTAAATTTAAGATAGTAGATTCAAGCTTACACAAGCAACTTCCAGCTTCAGCAACCAGACCTCTTCTCCACTATTGGTCTCCAGAGGCACTGTTACTACGTTTATAGTAGAAGTAGATATATAAGATTATCGAATTTCATCGGAAGTCTACTATGGTTCTCATGGAATCAATCTGGGATGCAGCTTTATTGATCGGATGTATATTGATGAGAGTAAATAAAAACAATCCGAGCGGATCGAGGCGCATGAAAAATAAGTTTTTAGGTATCAGAGTGTACATGCATCAATTCTCATCTCTTAATTTAAGGCTATTGCTTTGCTTCAAGCGGGTTTGAAATTCTTCATAGTTAACTTCTGATATCGAGAAGAGCCGAATAGCCATACAACAGCTTGAATAATCACACTCCTTTTCGCCAAGGAAGCCCATGGATTTATCCATGGGAGGAATTGGCGTTAGTTTTATATATGTTTCGAACATACAATATTTTGCAATAGGTTGGAGCGGTAATAAACCAGAAACCAGAGTTCCAACCTGATGAGGGGTACAGTCAGCTACTCTGATTTGATGAAGCTGGACGGCGTCCAGTAATTGCCGAGAGCAAGCTCCTGACTTCAGTCATGGAGTGGCTGACCAGTCAATCTATCTATGGTAATAGCAGATATTAGCGATAGTGACCTCATTGATCTTCTAAACCAGTTTTCTTTGAGAGAAACAGAATACCATTAGAGGTCAAACGTCTTGCAATAGCAGAATGCCTCTTCTATTCAAGCGTAAGAAGGTAAGTTTCCTCGAAAAAGCGGAAGATATATAAATAACTATTGCCTTGCAGTTCAGATAGGTGGTTGTTTATGAAGAGAGTATTATTGATTGTGTTGTTTATCGCTTTAGTTCTGATTTCGGGTTGTGTTTCTACTGTGAGTCCGGTGGACCCAAGGAATGTATCTGTAAGTTTGGTGGGCATGGACTCTATTAAAATGAAGGAGTTCCAGGAGGAGACTTTTGTGATTAGCATCTCCAACAATGGAGATATTCATCTAGAAGATGTTAAGGTGGACTCCTTTCATCCCTTAGTGCTGATTGGCAGTGAACATGCTAACATCCCAGGCAAAAAAAAGGATGAGCCAGCACCCAGTTCCTCCATTAAGGTTAAGGTGAGGGCTCCAGGCTTCAAATCTCCCTATTCTACCGCTACCCTGAAGCTTACCTACCTTTCCGGAAAAGATGAGAAGGGAAAACCTATACCTGGTAACAAGAGTCTAAAAATACCTCTTACATTGCTTCCCAACGCTCAGCTACAGTATGTAGGCTTTGTTAAAGACATGGAACATCTCTTGGAACCTGAATCTGAGTCCACAGCCGTTGATAAGGGCGAAAATGCTACCATCACTTTTTCGGTCAAAAACCTGGGTGAGACCATAATAGATGGCAATACCCTGCGGGTTATAGCAGAGGTGGAAAACGAGAGAATGGGAATAGGAGGCACGGTGAATATCAGCGAGGACATGGCAAGACAGGGGACCTCTCACACTAAGGGCGTTCTTGTCAGAGTACCCAAGGATGCTCCTAACGGTGAGACAAAAGTCTTTGTTAGACTCATCATGGGAGATAATGTCATAGATGAGAAGACCCTAACCCTCAGGGTAAATCTCTAACATGAGAAAAAAACTAACCTTTTTTATTTTTATTCTAATCCTTTTTGTCAGTGGATGCCTTAAAGAATATGGAAGCGTTTACCTCGAGTCGGTTGATGTTGACTATTATCCAAAAGATCAAGGTTCGATGTTCGTTATAACCCCTTATATCCATAACACTAAGGACACAGAAACAGGCCAGCTTTCAGTCAGGGTACGAATAAAAGATGAGAGCGGAATGATACTTGCAGAGAAAAAAATGGACCTCGGATACATTGAAGGAAGAGGCAATCTCAGAAGCAGCATGAGCCTTTCCACCCATACAACATCAGAGTCCATGATTGAGGTTGTCTTATTCGAAAACGGGAAAAGAATAGATAGCTTGCAATCCCAAGTGTCTCCCCCTGCCAAGGAGGAGAAGCCAAGGGTTAAGTTTACTCAAGTTACCCTAGAGGTCTCTAAGTACGCTAAGGACAACTCTAAGGCGGTTGTGAAGGTGTATCCTGCCATCTACAACCAGGGAAAGGATGTCGAACTGGAGGTAGAGGTGGCAGTGAAAGAGGGAGATTACACAGTTTACACCCAGTCCACAAGACTGGGAAAGGTAAAGGCTTTTGAACATGTTAAGGGTAGCCTCCATTTCATTCTCCCCAGAGATAAACTCTACATATTCACTCTGACCCTGAAAAGCAAGGGAGAATCCATCACCCAGGGCTGGATTGACGAGGAAATAAACCTGAACAAACTGAAATGGAACACGCTTCTTAGTTACCCTGTCATGGAGGCAGGAAAACCGAGAACAGAAGAAAGAAGATTCAAGATAACACCCATACCCAGACCTAAAACATCCGGCTTCACAATGTTATCTGGAATAGTCATTATTCTGGCAGTATTTCTACTCAAAAGGAGGTGGTAGCTTTTTGGAGGAGTATCGTACGATTCTTAGAGTTGGGATGGTGGTTGTGCTGATAGTAATCATACTGCTCACTTTTATCAGCTTCTATACCAGCACACAGGAGGCAATCTCAGCTCTGTTTAAACCACAGTATACCGCCCTCGTAAAGGCAATATTCAGTTTGGCAGTTCTGATAACCTCGGCATACCTAGCGAAAAGACTCCTAAAATAAAATGTAACCATGCTTTGAGGTGTGCGCAAAGATAGCAGGCGAGGTTGCTGCAAGGGCATGTAAAAAAGAGGGTGAGTTGAGCGAGTATGAGCAGAGATGGCGCAATGCTATAGGGAAGGAATTGAGCATGGGTATGAAGATTCACAGGTTGTTTGGTAGGCTAAATAACAATGAACTCAACGAGGTGATCTCATTTTTTAACCAGCCTGAGGTAAAAGAGATTATAATGGATATGGGATATGGATCATCCTTCCACTCTCCTGAAGAAGTTTCTTGGATGCGGGGAAAAGAAACGTCTTATAATATTATTTTAAGTTGCACTTTAAATGCTGTTATGAACAGATGAAGATGCCTTTAAAATGAATAATATAAAAAGCAAAAAATCTTGAAACATTGTAAAAAATAGAGGTTAGACAGCTTCCCTGTCCACCTCTCCTGTTCTTATTCTTATA
>CAZCRM010000121.1:0-4658 GCA_964501085.1 uncultured Methanosarcinales archaeon
GTGGAGAGACCCTGATTACGTGAGAAGTCTACCAATGTATGCAGGAGCAGCTTGAATGTGTTAAGCTTAATTTTCATGCTGAGTGACTTATAACTACTGACCATTTTCTATAATTCTTCTTGCACACTCAACCGCTTTTCTGAAATCTTCAAGGTTAGGATCATACTTTGCAAACTTAACTCTGTCGCAGAGCATGAAACACTCTTTTGCGTATGTAACATCCTTTGAAGATAGCCTCTCAATGATTTCCTCACTTGTTAGCTCTGGAATACCCAAAGTCTTTTTAAGGTACCATCGTACAGCTTCAGAGACCTTTGAGTAGGCTTCCTTTTTATCTATGTTAAATATCTGCACCGCTTTCTCAAGTTTTGCAAGGGCTTCCTCCTTAGGGTCGAAAACCGAAATAACCTCCTGAGCATGCTCTTTGATACTTCCATTGCTACCATATTTTTTATAGAGATATATTCCAATAATAACAAGAAAGATGAGCATCCAGTATGGAAAGCTCTTTTCTTCATGCAACGCAACATCCCTTACTTTGTCATTAATCACCTTACCTGTGATTGAGGCTTTTCTTCCATGATTATTATAAATATATTCAAAACTTATATTTGAGGCAAGATTGATATTTTTCTCAGTTAAATTATAGCCCTTCTTCAAGAGCTTGTTATGCAGGCTTAAAAATGTCTCATTGCTTTCGATTAACTTCTTTATATTCTTTAAATCTTCTGGGTATTTGTATACATATTCCATCCTTCCATTTCTCATCCTTCCTTTGATGCTAGCTATTTTGTTGCCTTTCCTGAAGTTGTATTCAAAATTTCCTGTGTCTGTTATACTCTTATTCACAAGAGAATAGCCCTGTTCCTCAAGCTCCTTTCTCATCTTTTTAAACTCGCTATTGTTTTCAATTCTCTTGCTTAACTCATTCTGCATTTTCTGATAACTCTGCTCCTGACGATTGATTTCCTTTTTGATGTTCTGCATGTTCTGGTAACCCTGCTGGAATGGATTTATCTGCCCACTGCTTATTGTTATTGAGGAGGAATATGAAGCTGAATATGAAGTGGTCTGCATGCTCACCCCATTGCAGTTATAAATGGTTGTAATACCCTGTTTCAAAACCTGAGCTTTGCCTTGCCTTATTTTAATTTTTATAGGCTTAGTGGTTATGGTTTCCTGCTTCCCTGTAACAGGGTTTTTATAGGTAATGGTGGCAGAATCCAAGGTAAACTCGCCTGCTGAGAACGCCTGTATCTCATTATAGGATAACGTTGTATTATGTGGAGGCAAGGTATACTCATAACACTGTATCTCAATCCCGTTATTTCCCAGAATATTGCTATCCTTTATTGTAATAGGTAGGGAGGTGTTGAAGGGATTGTGGAACTCAAGGGCTATTCTAACATAATCCCCTGTTTTTATATCCTTATTAAGCACAACCTTTTTAACAGAGAGCTGCTCTGCATATGCTATATGTGAGAATACAAGCAATACTAATAATAACAGCACTACCCTCATGCTCTCACCTCAAGGCAGTATCCTGTACCTTCCAAATCTGAGATAAATCTCTGCAAGCATTGTTGTTAAGGATAGCATGACAAACCAGTCCTTGATGCTGGTATCCTCAGGCTGTCTTTTTATTTTTTCTGGAAGCTGGCGATATATCTTTTCAAGGGTTGAGCTATCTACAGATTTGAAATACTCTCCACCTGTTTCCTTTGCTATTCTTTGTAGTGTAGCCTCATCAAGCTCAGCATACTGCGGTCTTCCAAACAAATCATAACCCAGAATTACCTTCTTGTTTGAGCCCATACCAATGGTATAAACCTGAATATGATTTCTCTTTGCAAACTTTATTGCCTCCTCAGGGGTAATCACACCTGCATTGTTCACCCCATCACTCATGAGTATTATCACCTTTTTTTTATTTGGTATAGAGGTTGCCATATCCACAGCAAGAGCTAAACCATCTCCTATGGCAGTATTACCCTGAGTTTGTTGTATTTCCTCAAGCTTCTCAAGCACCTTATCTTTATAAGGTGAAAGGTAAGCAGCAGTAGTAGCTCCATCTGAAAATATAACTATACCAACATTATCGTTGTGATGTAATTGCTTTATAAGCATGGCTGCACTTTTTTTAGCAGCCTCTAAACGTGTGGGTTTGTAATCCGTAGCTGACATGCTACCTGAAACATCCAGCACTATCACAACATTAACCCCTTTCTCTGCTTTCTTCAGAGGTATGTGGGGGTCAGCTAACGCTATAATTAGCAATATTATTATAAGAAGATGCATTATAAAAAGAATATCTTTTACCTTTGATCCTCCAGCACCTGCATACTTCAGAAAGGAGATGTTACTGAACTTTAAAGCATCAGCCTTCTTCCTTTTTATGGATTCTCTATAAAAATACCATAGTAATGGGATTAATATAAGGGTGATGAACCACAAAGGATGCTCAAACCTCATGCTCTTCTCCTGAAGAACCTCATGAGAGGTATAAGCCAGTCTTCGTTGGTTGAGATTTCAACCATATCTATCTCAAGATGTTTCATGAGTTCAGATAACTCTCTGTTTTTGTAGGCTGCAACCTCTTTGAACCTTTTTCTGAACTCTTCATTACAATTAACGAGTATCTGCTCTCCCGTCTCCTCATCTTCAAGCTCTATCAACCCCACATCTGGAAACTCCTGCTCTCGAATATCATAGATTTTTATGGCTATAAGGTCATGCTTATTCTTTAAGAACTGAAGGGGTTTTTTCATACGCTTGAGATCATCCTGAAAGTCTGAGATTATAAACACGATGCTTCTTTTCTTGAGTATCTTTGAAAGTAATGCAAGAGGAACTGAGAGATTAGTAATATTATGCAAAGGTTTGTGAAAAATAGCATCTCTTATAATCCTGAACACATGTTTTTTCCCTTTTCTTGGGGGTATGTATTTCTCCACTCTGTCTGTGGTGAGCATGAGACCAACTCTATCATTGTTTCTCATGGCAGACATCGCTAATGATGCACACACCTCTATTCCAACCTCCTTTTTCATAGAGGTGGTACCAAACTCAGATGAGGATGAGATATCAAACACTACCATTAAGGTAAGGTCACGCTCTTCTACAAACTCTTTCACAAAAGGGCGGTTCATTCGTGCGGTTACATTCCAGTCTATAGTTCGAATATCATCACCCTGAATGTACTCCCGCACCTCTGAGAACTCTATGCCTCTGCCTTTAAAGGCTGAAAGATACGCACCACTGATTATACCCTCAACCAGCTTTGAGGTCTTGATATCTATCTGTTTTACTCTTGAGATAATTTGCTTGGTATCAGCATGCTCAAACATTTATGGAACTGGTACTGTATCAAGAATTGAGCTTATTATGCTATCAGAAGTTATATCTTCAGCAAGAGCTTCATAAGTTAAGATAATACGATGCCTTAAAACGTCTTTTACTATTGATTTGATATCCTCAGGTATCACATATCCCCTGCCTGAAAGCAGAGCTTTTGCTTTCCCTCCCAGAGCAAGATAGATTGAAGCCCTAGGAGATGCACCATACTCAATAAAATCTTTTATCTCAAGCCCATATTGTTCAGGTTTTCTGGTAGCATGTACAATATCTGTAATATATTTTGAGATTTTTTCATCCAGATAGATATTATGATTGAATTTCTGAATTTCAATGATTGTTGAGGTGGTGATGACTTTTCGAACCTTGGGTATGCTGTTGCTTGCAACCATGCTGAGGATTTTCCTCTCATCGCTTTTGCTTGGGTAATCGATTAAAATTTTGAACATGAAACGATCAACCTGAGCTTCTGGTAAATCATACGTGCCTTGAGTTTCTATTGGGTTCTGGGTAGCCATTACAAGAAATGGTTTTTCAAGCATATAGCTTTCCTCTGATATAGTAACCTGTCTTTCCTGCATGGCTTCAAGAAGAGCACTTTGTACTTTTGGAGGTGCCCTGTTGATTTCGTCTGCAAGTATGAAGTTGGCAAATATTGGTCCTTTCTTTGTTGAAAAGGAACCTGTTCTTTGGTTATATATTCTTGTTCCGATGATATCGGCTGGAAGAAGGTCTGGTGTGAACTGTATGCGTTTAAAGGAGGCATCCATTGTCTCAGCAAGGGTTTTTATCATTAATGTCTTTGCAAGTCCTGGCATTCCTTCTAACAAGACATGCCCATCAGCTATTAAAGCAAGAATGAGCTTTTCAATCACATCTTCCTGGCCTATAACAACATTGTGCATCTCATCTATTATTGACCTGAGATGCTCAGAATATACCAGAGCTTTATTGTTGAGGAGCTGGATATCCTGATTCGTTTTTATCACCCATGTTTAAAAATTGTTCATGAAAACCTTTGCTGATTTTTATTGAATATATGCATAAAACTTACGCTTTATAGTTCAATCTGAGCATAGTTATTATTTCAATATCCATTGGTTTTTAAATACGCCGCTTTCGCTTTGCTCAAGCGGGTTTTGGTTCTTACCCAATCAATCGGGGGAAATAATATAGGTGGGCTTGTCATTTCAAGTAAATTTTGGGTGAACAAATATGACAAGCCCAAATAATAATATTGGTGTTCAGGACAAAAGCTTTTGCTTTTGCCTTTAATAAGAAAAGGTTCCGTGGAAAGAACTTCA
>CAZCRM010000122.1:0-4633 GCA_964501085.1 uncultured Methanosarcinales archaeon
CCACGCTGGTTAACAGCATGGCAAGTGCCAAGCTAAAGGCTTTTCTCAATTCTTTACTTTTCATATTTTTATTCCTCCTTGTCTTTTTGTTATCATCATATCTTGACTTTATACTTGTTTCATATAAAGCTAAAGAAAATGTTCTAATTTTATAGAACGAAAAACAAAGGTTTAAATAGAGATATTCCAACATTCTTTGAAATAAAGCATTAAAATCGTTTAAATCAACCAAAAAGTTAATATAAGTTCGTCAGTCGATTCAAAAAACACATAACAATGATAAAAAGGAGAGACCATGCTTCGCTGAGCACTATATTTTTTGTATCATGAATTCCTTAAGTACATATAATGATAACATTAATAAGAGATTCCAAGCTTATACTCTTAAAAGGAGATATAACTGATCAGGATACTCATGCCATAGTGAATGCTGCCAATCCAAGCCTTATGGGAGGAGGAGGTGTGGATGGTGCCATACATCGTAAAGGGGGTAAAGAAATACTGGAGGAATGCAAAAATATAAGAAAAACAAGTTTTAGGCAGGGTCTACCTACTGGAAAGGCAGTTATCACAACCGCAGGAAAACTCAAAGCGAAGAAGGTTATACATACTGTTGGACCTGTCTGGAAAGGGGGGAATGCTGGAGAAGCTGACCTCCTTGCCCAGGCGTACAGAAACAGCCTTGCCCTTGCCTTAAAATCAAAGTTGAAGACAATTGCCTTTCCATCCATCAGTACAGGAGCATATGGCTACCCTATAAAAGAGGCAAGCAGGATTGCTCTGAGAACGGTGAAGGAATTTCTTGAGAATAATCAAGGAATTGAGGAGGTCAGGTTTGTACTTCATAGCGATAGCGATCTTAGAGTTTATGAAGAGGCGTTAAGAGAAATCATGCAGTCTTAAGCAATAATTCCTCAAGCGGAGTAATCTCCTCGTTACTCAGGGAAATCTTGGCTTTGATATACTTGAACTCTGGAATGCCTTTTTTATAAGCTACAAGTGCATTCGACCACGGACTGTTCACCATGCTTGCCACTCCCTCACCCTCTTTTTTTGATTCCTTCACTTTAACCACCACACTACCATGATCATTGGTGAGCTTTACCTTATCACCTTCCTTGAATCCCATTCGTTTCATATCCCTACCATTCATCAGAATAACTGCAGAAAGCTTCTGGTACTCCTCACCCAACCTATTGTATTCAAGAGCCTCAGCCTGAAAAACATCCCTGTATGTTGTGATTATAATCTCATACTCTGGAGCTTTCAGAAACTTACTTATATTTATTCCCATCAGATAGCCTCCATTATCCTGCTAAGAATTTCCTCATCACTCATGTAATCATTATCAATGATTTTTGTAAGCTCTATAACTTTTCCATCCATTCGTACAGCTGTACCACCACACTCAACTCCAGAAAGTGCTGAGGGTATAGTTATATAGGCAATTCTTGAGGTCAGGGTTACACAGGGATCAATGCATATTATAGGTATCTTTTGTATTATAGAACGTGGTAAGCATGAGAGAGGGTCTGACCCCATGACAAGCAAAGCGTCTATGCTTTTATTCCGCATAGCTTCAGCAATAGAGTATTTGCTATCATGAGTTACCTTATCGTTAAACCTTACGCTGTTCACAAAACCAGTTTCTTTGAACAAATTCTCATTGAATCCACGCATATTGTAATGTCCTATCATGGGCATGATATTGAAATTGGGTAACATCTTCGCAAGTTTGACAAGTATGTCCATATCATCCTTTATGGAGTATGTAAGACCTATACCCACGAATATTGCTCCGAACTCTGCTTTTTTCAGAATGCTTGCAAGCTCAAGGATTTTTTTATCTTTAGGAACCTTTCCTGAGAGGGCTTTTATTAAATCGAGTATGAAATCCTTATCTCCTTTCAAAGGTATTTTGTAGAAATGCTTGCATATCTTGGCAGTACTAGATTCCCGAACATCTATGGCTATAGCAACTCTGTCCTCTTCATATCCCCGCTGTCGCATTTCACCACGAGGAAAGTATGTGAACCTTGAGAGATGGCGTGGCTGGGAATTCTGGGCATCAGAACCCCAGTAAACCAGCACATCTGCTTTATTTCTGATTTCCTCTAAACTACATGTTTTTAACTCCTTATGTAACACCTTTTCCATCAGTATTCCCTGGCAGAAGGATGAGGTGTCATCTATAATAGCATTCAATCTTTTAGCAAGCTGTATTGCTTTCACCTGAGCTTCACATGTAGAGTTGGTGAAACCAAAAAGCATAGGCATGCTTGCATTCCTAAGCAGTTCAGCAGCTTTTTTTATACATGCTTCTATATCTACTTGCTTATTATTGATGGTAGGAGTCAATCGATTCCTACAACCCTTGAGCCTTGCAGATCCTCGCCTGCAGGCATTCCTCGTCTCTTTTATGCTGTTGTTCTCAACAACAACCTCTATATCATCACATAATAAAGCACAACCAGTGCAGGTAACCAACAGAATCACCTAAACGAACTCAATCGCCTCAGTAGGGCAAGGGTCTATGCATGCATAACATAGCACTTTTTCCTTTCCAAAGCGCCTGCATTCCTTGATATTGGAAGCAACCACCTTGCCGTCTATTACCTTGAATATCACCTTATCATTGGTAGGAGCTTTTCCTATCCCTGCACCTTCTGGGTCATTCGCCACATCAACCGGACATGCAACCACGCAGTTACCGCATCCCGTACATAGCTCGGTATGAATTATCATCCCTGTTTCCTCAGCTTCTGCTGAAGGTCTGAGGATTACCTCAAGTTTTTTCTTATGCTCCTTAAAATCCTCAGAAAGCATGGGAGGGCAATCCTCTATACTCTTTTTTCTTGCAAGCAGGTCAACTGCAAAAGCCATACATGTTGCATAACCGCATCTCTTACAATTGGTTTTTGGTAAGAGCTGGTAGAGCTCCATCACTGTTGGCATGGGAATGGGATTAGTGTTATAACGGATAAACGTTATGATTGCTGGTGTATTTTAAGTCTCCTTAGACATCTAATAAACTCTCTTGTTTGAGGATGTATGACCTTATGGTGATATTATACTTTATGATTCTTCACTAAACTTCTATGTTTCTTGTCTCAGATTATTTTATGTGTCTTCTAATCTCCTCAACAACCTTTTTATCCACCACCCTTGGTTGAGTCATTTTTTGAGGGTCAAGTATATCCTTTAAATATTTTTCAGGGATTATATTCCTCTCAACAATCACCTGCTTCAGGGTTTTATTTTCACGAAGTGCGATTTTTACAAGTTCAGCAACCATGTCATAGCCTATGTAGGGGTTGAGTACAGCACCAAAACTATGGCTGTTTTCAAGCAGTTGAGCACAGCGTTCTTCATTCACCCTCATACCTGCTATGCATTTCTCCCTAAACATTCTAATGGTATTGGTAAGGAGTTCAATACTCCATAAGAGGTCAAAGGCAATCAAAGGAGTCATCACATTGAGTTCAAACTGTCCTGCCTCAGCAGCAAGAGTTAATGCATGATCATTGCCAATCACCTGAAAGCATACCATGTTCACAGCTTCAGCTATAGAGGGATTGATCTTTCCTGGCATTATTGAGGAGCCAGGTTGTACTTCTGGAAGAATAATCTCAGCTATGCCTGCATCAGGCCCTGAGTTGAGTAAGCGAAGGTCATTTGAAATCTTATTAAGCTCTATTGCAAGTATTCTTAAAGCATTCGACATCTCAACAAAACCTGCCATGCTCCATGCAAGAGCTATACTATTCCCGGAGTAAAACTCAAAGTTAGTTAATCTCCTCAACTCCAAGATTACAGTTTTTTTGAACTCAGGATGGGTGTTGACACCCGTACCAACTGCTGTACCACCTATGCTGAGCTCAAGCATGGCTTTTTTTGCGTTATTCAATCGTTCAATGCATTTCTGCAAAGAAGAAGCATAACCTTCGAATACCTGACCATAACGGATTGGTAAAGCATCCTCAAGATGAGTTCTTCCCACCTTGATTACGTTATCATACTCCTCTGCTTTCGCAAGGAATTCTGATGCAAGCTTCTCCAGCTCAGCTATGAGAGGTGACAGCATTAAAAGCACACTCAATCGTATTGCTGTGGGTGTGACATCATTAGAAGATTGAGCCATATTGACATGATTATTGGGATGCACAAGATTGTAATCCCCTGGTCTTCCTCCAAGCTTTTTAATGGCGATGTTGGCAATAACCTCGTTGGTGTTCATATTGAAAGGAGTACCTGCACCTGCCTGAAACACGTCAAGTATGAAGTACTGCATATGCTTTCCTTCAATGACCTCATCAGCAGCCTGAACAATGGCATTGCCTATTCTTTCATCAAGCATGCCCAATTTCATGTTGGCTAAGGCACATGCCTTTTTGATTATGGCATAGGATTTTATCAGCTCAGGTTTTGCTTTGATCCCGCTTATCTGGAAATTATTATATGCACGGGTGGTAAAGGCACCGTAGAGCGCATCGTCAGGAACCTCAACCTCACCTAGGCTATCTCTTTCGATTCTGCTCATAGGCTACATTATTATACTACCAATTCATAGGTTTAACCCGTGAACTACCCCACGCTTACGCATGGGGTTTCAGGAGGTTGAGTATGCTCAACA
>CAZCRM010000123.1:0-4568 GCA_964501085.1 uncultured Methanosarcinales archaeon
GATGGTTTTTGGACAGAAGAAGAACAGAATATTGCTAAAAAATTTATAGAATATCGAGAAGACCAATATCTTCCAGAACTAAAAAAAGAACTCGAAAACTTTGAAAAACTGTATGATATATCAGGCTAATCGAAAGAAAATTTTCTTGTTCCATTGAATTACAAGCATTTCGTTCAGTGACTGTATATTCGATATCTTCCTTTTCCCAAAAACTCGATGATGCCATTATTACGTAGAATCTGTAGTTGCTGGCGGATTTTAGGTCGAATGTTCTTGTTTTCAGGGTGTAATCGTGCTAAGTGTTCTTCAAATGCGTAAACTTCTGCAAGTGTAAATGTTTCTCGATCCAGTTTTCGAACGCATGCAAGTACATCAGCAAGCCAACCACGAAAGCGAGGCGATTGTTCACGCAGAAATAAAAATCGATTCCATGCATTTCTCACCATAGTCTTTGAGACCTCATGACCCTCCTCTACAATTGGAATTCGAGCATCTGCAGGCAAGTTTCCTAAAAGGATAATTGAACCAACCCAACCTCTTCGCCTTGCAGATTTGGGAAGCGGCTTTCTTCGCTCAATGATTGATAACGATATAAAGTGTTTTGGTACGAGGAAAAGATTTTGCACTCTCCATGTCATAGGATTGTAATGAAGAAATAAGAAGTTTGGGACTTTTCCTTTTAAGATGGCATCAACCTTTGGTTGATAAGCTGAATTCACAACACGATATCTGAATGGATGCTTGTGGCTTTTTAATTGATATTGTTCACCACACTCCTCACAAATAAAATCGATGACCTTTTTACTCTTTGGCATTGGAGATAGGGTATCACATGGACAAGCTGGGCAGTATAGATTCTCTGAAACCCATGTCTCTGTCAAGACCCGTGCACGTTGTGAAGCACTTTTATAGCTGATTGCTATTTCTGGTCTCAACTCTAACTTCATGCAATGGTGTATAGCTTTAGTCGTATAAGATCTTGTGCATCTTTATGAAATTGAACATATCAAGCTTCAGTGGAAGATAAAAAGCAATAAAAATGGACTGCAGGAAGTACGAGGATTGGGTTCACGCTCAGTCATTATATATCAGTAGCAACTGTCTAAACTTTTCGATTGTCTGATTGTTACAACTTAGTTATCGTTTAATTATAATTACAAATTTTGATCACTATATATTAATATTAGTTCTGTGATCGATCTGGTTGTTGCAGGAAATCACCAGAGATGATTATAAGCAATTCCTAAAATCCCACAAAGAAGTAGAAATTGGTGGAGTGAAGATACCCCTACATGAGAAATGGCGAATAAAGCGCTTCGCTCCCACCACATTTACTCCAGAATTCTCAACTGTGTGGAGTTTTCCAGAGCGGGGGGATTGGGCAACGCATGCTGGTGATTATCGTGGGAACTGGTCTCCTTATATTCCTCGCAACCTCATATTGCGTTACACAAAACAAGGTGAAATCGTGCTTGACCAAATGGTGGGTTCTGGTACCACGCTTGTGGAATGCAAGCTCTTAGGGAGAAAAGGGATTGGAGTAGATATCAATCCTGATGCTATAATGGTTACACGTAATCGTCTTGACTTTACTTACACACCTTTAGACGAGGATTATCACGAACCTGAGATTCGAACCTTTGTGGGGGATGCCAGAAACCTGAATAAGATAGAGGATGAATCCATAGACTTCATTGCCACTCACCCACCTTATGCAGGTATCATCTCCTATTCCAAAACCAATCTCCATGATCTTTCAAGGCTTCGAAGCATAGCAGAGTTTATAAATGAGATGCATAAGGTTGCTAAGGAGTGCATGAGGGTGCTGAAACCACAGAGGTACTGTGCCATTCTGATAGGAGATACTCGAAAGCATAAACATTTCGTACCAATAACAACAAGAGTACTCATGAGCTTTCTTGACGCTGGATTTATCTTAAAAGAGGATATCATCAAACTTCAGTGGAAAATGAAAAGCAATAAAAAATGGTTTTCTCGAAAACATGATTTCTATCTTATAGCGCATGAGCATCTTTATGTGTTCAGGAAGCCTGATATCAACGAAAGAACAGCGAAGTTCAGAGAGAGCATGAAATGGTGGTAAGCCATAACCTGCTTGAAGCAAAGCATTAAAAAGAAGATTTAGATTATAACACTTTTTGATTTAATTTTATCAATGCTGGCTTCGCTCGGATTACCTAGATGAATGAATACCTGATTCCAGAAACCTGCATGCCATACATACAGCGTTACTACTAGGTTCACCACATCTCTGGCACGGCATTACCCTCATGCCATCCTGCTGCAGGGCTTGAGAGATTGTATCAAACCCTTTGAGCAGAGAATATTTTGTTCCAGGATGCCTTACCTCATAGTTGTTAATCATCTCCCGAATTTCGTTCCTCAGAGCTTCCTTAGCATAAGGACATTCCTCTGTGCTTAAAGGAAGGTTGTTTAACAAAACAAAAAGAGCTACCTCTTTTTCAGGTATGCTTCTCAGAGGCTTTATCCTGAACACCATACCCTGCTGTGGCGCTCTTGCCCTTCTCA
The DNA here is from genome assembly GCA_964501085.1 of uncultured Methanosarcinales archaeon. Classification (GTDB taxonomy): domain Archaea; phylum Halobacteriota; class Methanosarcinia; order Methanosarcinales; family Methanoperedenaceae; genus CAZCRM01. The sequence goes on from CAZCRM010000123.1 coordinate 2,551, forward strand.
ATCTGTTAACATCACCTCGAAGATAATTCATAAGAATGGTCTGAGCCTCATCATCCAGATTATGACCTGTAGCTAATTTATCAGCCTCAAGCTCCCTAGCAGTTCTGTTAAGAAGGTATTTTCGCAACACCCCACATAAAGTGCATGCCTTATATTCCTTTTTTCTATTAAGCTCATCAAGGGTAATTCCGAATTCCTTTTGAAAAGTAACGATGGTGTGAGGAATGCCAAGCTCTTGCGTAAGTTCTATAGCATATGGTATGGTATACTCTCTGTATCCCTTGATACCCTCATCAATGGTAATGGCATGAAGTTCGATATCCTTTCTATTCTGAAATATTTTATGAAGAACAAACAGCAGAGCAATACTATCCTTCCCTCCACTCAATGCAACAGCAATTCTGTCGCCTTTCTCCACCATTCTGAACTTCCTGATATCACGTTTTATCTTTCTTTCCACATCCTGAATAAAATGCTGCTTACAGAGATGAGCATTGGAGTACTTCTGGTAGATTACCGAATCCCTTCTACATTTCTGGCACTTCATTTTTTCAAACGCAGATTAACCATGGAAGGATTCTCCAGTATCTTATAAGCAATCTCGGTATCCTTTGCTATCTTGATCTCTCCTTTTCTTCCTATGGTAGCTGTGAAAAGATATTCTTCTCCCTTATACACCTCCACAATCTCACCAGAGAGTTCCTTTAATCTTAGAATGATATACTTCTTTGAACGCTCTACAAAAGGAAAAAATCGATTATTATTGCTTTTAACCTTTTCACGAATATCCAAATGAATACCAAGCCTTTTCTCGATTTTTTCTATTCTCTTACCACCTTTTCCAATGATATTCGGAATATCTTCTACGTCCATATACACTATAGCCTTTGAATCAGAGACCATCTCTACCTCAACTGGATTATATGTATGCTTCTCCATCTCTTTTTTAATTTCCTTTATAGCAAGATTCCATACAGCGGGTGTTTTCTCAGCGATTTCACCAACAGGCATCACCACAACCTGCTCCCCATATGTATATATCTCATACTCCACCCGTTTAGTTTCAAAATCAGCAACCGTTATCACAGGTCTTGCAAGATCCTGCTCAAGCATGCCATGAGGAACCTTTACCGTAAAGCTGATATCATACACCTTGGATACCTCACCTTTTTCAATAAACACAACAGTATCCACTATCTGGGGTATTATGCCAAGCTCAACCCTTCCTATAAGCCTCTGAATAGCATCGATTGCTCTGGTGGCATGCACCACACCCACCATCCCCACACCTGCCATTCTCATATCAGCAAACACCCTGAAATCCTTGGTTTTTCTGACCTCATCATATATGGTATAATCAGGTCTTACAAGCAGCATGATGTCTGCAGTTTTTTCCATATCCTTTTCCAGCGGAGCATACTGGCTTATGGCATCAGGTACCTGAAGATCACGTGGAGACTCCATTGTTTTCACTATAAACCCTTGCTTATGCAGGAACTCAGCCACACCTGCTGCAAAGGTGGATTTTCCAGCACCAGGTGGACCAGCTACCAGAATCCCCCTCTGTTTCTCGATGATTCTGCTCTTGAGCTTATCACCCAGCCTGTAATCATCAAGGCTCACTACTGCAACAGGTCTCACTGCTGTTATCTCCAGTCCGTCAGAGAAGGGAGGTTGAGCAACAGCGACACGCATCGAACCAATTTGAAACACCATGGCACCCGCATAATCTATTTCCAAATATGCTTCAGGGTCACGTTTCACTCGTTCAATGAGTTCTTTTGTCAGGGTATGCAGTTCTTCATAGGTACATGCTTCCTCCCTGATTCTTACAAGCTTCTGATTTCCTATACTGCCCCTTTTTGCCATAGGAGGTACATTCACCTTGAGATGAACAGAGAGAGTATCCTCAGTGAAAAATTTCTCAAGGCTTAGTTTTACCTCTTCTACAGTGGGAGGGAGGTATTCCACCTTTAACCCTTTAGCACGGGCAACCTCTGCCTGCACCTTATCGCTTG
>CAZCRM010000124.1:0-4457 GCA_964501085.1 uncultured Methanosarcinales archaeon
TTCTATCTACTTCAAGTACTTGTTTTTGCTTTTACTCTTGGTTATCTTGCTTATAAGCTGAGGATAGGGGATATATCTGGAATGCTGAGTGCCACTCTGGTAGGGGTGGTGATCATAATCTCAACAAACTTCAGGTGGTTTTTTATCCTTCTTGTGTTCTTTTTTCTGGGAGGGGTATGCACCCGCTATAAATACATGTACAAAGAGGCTAAAGGAACAGCGCAGGAGAGAGGAGGGGTAAGAGGATACAAGAACGTGTTCAGCAATTCCCTTGCACCCCTCACCACATCAATGGCATATAGAATATTTCCATCTCATGAACATGCTTTGATGATAGCTTTTCTTGGATCCGTGGCAACAGCAACAGGAGATACCCTTGCAAGCGAGATAGGAGTGACCTATAAGGGCAAACCAAGGATGATTACCACATTTAAGAAAGCTAAACCTGGAACTGATGGAGCAATCTCATGCCTTGGTGAAGGTGCAGCATTTTTTGGGATATCTGTTATCGCCATGCTTGCATACCTGCTCATTCAGGAAGACATTACCAATGTAATAGCTATAGTAGTTGGAGGATTCATAGGAACCAATATGGATAGTATTATGGGTGCAACACTTCAGCAAAAGGGTTATATTTCGAACAATGGAGTCAATCTCCTTGCCACCATTTCAGGAGGAGTTATATCTTGGATGGTGTATACAATAATGGGCTCGTAGTATAGTCTGGATAGTACACGGGTCTCCGGAACCCGTAACCTGGGTTCAAATCCCAGCGAGCCCGTTATATCAAACAATGGTCTTGATGAATAAAGGCAGGAGAAGCAGGGTTAATGTCACACCAGTAACCGCTATACCTGCCCACACGACATAACCTATGAAGACACGCCAGTTCATATTAAAAAATATAAAAAAATTAAATTTTGTCTAACTTTTCTATACCTATCTTCTTTACATTGGGTTTGTTGATTTTATCAGGCATCCACGCTGGTTTGTTCTTTGGCGCAGGAACAGTCTCCTTCCATGCCTCGTATACATGAACCTTCTTGGTTCCTCTCTCCCTCAGTCTTATCACAACAGGGTTCTCTTTTGTTCCATTGCAGCGATTGGCTGCTTTCAATGCTGCCTGTCTTGGCTGGTGACCTGTAAATACTCCTGTTTCATTCCCATTTTCATCCCTTAATACAAAATTTCTTATTTTTTTTGCCATATTTTCATACCCCGACAACGTTTTGTTGTTCGATGTTTATTTTATTTTCATAGTATATATACTTTACTGGGAAACATAAGGCTAAGCTTGCTGTTTTTTATAATAATGATGCAACTGATATTGGTATCTAAAAGTGCAACTAAGCTTTTCCGAGCATTCTCAGGGCGAGGTATGCTCCATTCTCAGCATTATCTATTCCCACACAGGCAACAGGCACTCCTTTTGGCATCTGAACCATGGACAATAATGCATCTATACCACCTAACTTTGAGCTCACAGGCACACCAATAACAGGTTTTTTGGTTCGTGAGGCAATAATACCAGGAAGTGCTGCAGATAATCCAGCTATGGCAATGAACACTTTTGCATCACTTCTAACGATATATTCGTCTAATTCAACAGGATTTCTGTGGGCTGAGAGAACCCGTATCTCATAATCCACGCCAGCATCATCAAGCACCTTTGCAGCACCCTGTGCAATATGCCTATCTGATTCAGAACCCATCACTATCGCTATGGTTGGCATGACATAATCATGGCAAACATTTCATAAATTTCTTGTGCATGAAAAAACAGAAGATGGAGGGTGCCCAATCCCTCCAGATTTATAGTACCCTATTCCTTCTCAGATATCGAACATATATATTTTGAAAAGAAGGAGAACCACATTGAGTACTTCCCATGGACAAGTAACCCACTGTTTGGAAAAGACATCTCATTGAGGTAATGCTCATCCTGACCGAGTTCTGTATTGTCTCCGTGGTAGAGCTTTACTGTCCCATCTTCTTCCAGACCAAGAAAGAGGTCTGTATGCTTTGAATGTATGTTCTGAAGGATTACAGATGTGATGTATTTTGGGATTGTCACACTTCCTCCTTGTTGCAGTTTAGATAATGATATACCGCCTTTGAAATAGCATCCTTTACAGAATATTCACCTGTCTTTTCCTTCAGTGCAATTACATCTTTCTTTGGAAGTACTGACTGAACATGAACCAACTTCATTCTTAATCCTCCATTCTCGATAATACTCATTATTATACTAATCATGTTTAAATCTTTCGTTTGGATTGAGCGAAATATAGATATGTAACGTAACGATAGTTAATGGTGAAAACAATGTTTGGGTCTTCAGGAATCAGAGGTATTGCAAATGAGGAGATAACCCCTCAGCTTGCATTGAGTCTTGGGCTTGCTATAGGTGGTGAATATCCCAGGGTTGTGGTGGGACATGACCCAAGGGTTTCAAGTGAGATGATTGAACATGCGATTATAGCTGGTCTGCTCTCAGCAGGAAGTGAGGTCATAAAAGTAGGACTGGTTCCCACTCCAACCCTTGCTCTTGCCTCAAAGCATTATGGTTGTGGAGTTGCTATTACAGCATCCCATAATCCTCCAATGTATAATGGAATTAAGATCTTTAAAGAGGGACGAGCCTTGAACACAAAGGAGCAGGATAAGATAGCAGATATAATTAAGAAAGAGAGGTTTAGGTATGCAAGCTGGGAAAAAACTGGCAATATTGGTGTTACTGATGTTCTGAAAGAACATAGCGAAGTCATATTGAGAAATACAGGTAAAGCGTCTCTAAGAGTAGTAGTCGATTGTGGATGCGGTGCAGCATCTCTTCTCACCCCTTATATACTCAGGGAGATGGGGTGTGAGGTAATAACCCTGAATTCCCAGTTAGACGGGCATTTCCCAGGAAGACATCCAGAACCAACTAATGAGACTTTAGGTTTGCTTAAAAGCATAGTAAAAAATAATGCAGACCTTGGCATCGCTCATGATGGAGATGGGGATAGGATGGTGGCTGTGGATGATAAAGGAGTCATCAGTGGAGATAAAATGCTTGCCTTCTTCGCTCTCAGAGAAGCAAAAAAAGCAATAGCTATACCTGTTGATGCCTCTAAGGTTATTGAGGATCTTCTTAACGTCAAAATTTCCAGAACAAGGGTTGGAGATGTATATGTTGCAGAGGAGCTTATAAGGATAAAAGGAGAATTCGGTGGCGAAGCTTCAGGTGCATTTATTTTCCCAAGAATATCCTACTGTCCTGATGGGATCTATGCAGCAGCCCGTTTAGTGGAGATTGTGGAAAAAGAAGGAAAACTCAGCGAGCTTATTGATACCATACCAGAGTATCCTGTGAGGAGAGGGGCATTTCTATGCCAGGATAAAAGCAAAGCTATGAAGGTGATAACAGAGGAGCTTAAAAAGCTTGGAGAGATTAACACCATTGATGGTGTGAGAGTGGATTTAGAGGATGGCTGGGTTTTGGTTAGACCAAGTGGTACAGAACCCAAGATACGCATAACAGTAGAGTCAAAAACAGGCTGTGATGAACTCTATACTATGGTTGAGGGGATCGTCAAGAAGGCAATAGCATGAAAGCTATTATCTTAGCAGCAGGAAAAGGTACAAGGATGGGTCCCCTAACTGAGAACAGACCCAAAGCTATGCTGCCTGTTGCCAATAAACCAGTAATCGAGCATATAATTGCAAGCTTGAAGCAAGTTATAAATGATTTTATAATTGTTACAGGGTATTGTAAAGAGAAGATAATCGAGTATTTTGAGAATAATTTTTTGAATGTGAATATAGAATTTGTAGAACAGCAGGAACAGAAAGGTACAGCTAACGCCATAGCGGTTGTGAGAGATTATGTAGATGAGAGATTTATGGTAATCAATGGTGATGTGATCGCAAATAGCAATGATATCAAAAAACTCATGAGTACAGAAGGTGAGGTGGTTATAGCTGCGAAAGAGGTTGCGACTCCAGAAGAATACGGTATACTGTATGTTAGGGGAGATAGAGTAGAAAAACTTGTTGAGAAACCAAAAGAATCAACCTCCAACCTTGCGAATGCTGGTATCTATGTTTTTGAGCCATCAATATTCGATGCCATCGACGACACCCCACTTTCTCCACGTGGGGAGTATGAAATCACCACCTCTATACAGCGTATGATTAGCTCAGGAAAAGAAGTAAGCTATGCTGTAATTGAAGCACAAGATATAGGTTTTCCCTGGCATCTGCTTGAGGCAAATGAAAGTATACTGCACCGAAAAAAGGATTGGAAGATATTAGGTGAGGTTGAACCTTATGCCACCCTGAAAGGAAAGGTTGATGTTGGCGAGGGCAGCATAATAAGGAATGGTGCTTACATAATTGGTCCTGTGATTATTGGAAATAACTGTGATATAGGGCCCAACTGCTTTATTCGCCCTGCCACAAGTATTTCTGAT
>CAZCRM010000125.1:0-4457 GCA_964501085.1 uncultured Methanosarcinales archaeon
ATTTTTCATCACTTTAACAATACATCTTTCAAATTTATATATAAATAATAGAACAAATATCAATGCAATTGCAATTCCAAACGAAAGTGTTTCTAACCATAAAAACTGCTTTTGATAAAAAAAGATCGTAGGTATCGCCAATAAAAAACTTAATATTGTCATATCATATATCCTTTCCACCACAATTGTAGATATACTCATACCAAGCGGTACTTTCTCAGTTATCTTTAATGCAGCACCTCTTGCAATATCTCCAATCCTTGCCGGAAGTAAATAATTCAATAGCCAGCCAAACATGATGCATTTGAAAATCATGTCTCTTTGTACCACATATCCCCCACTTCTCAATATAACACTCCATCTCCATGTCCTCAATACAAATGTTGAAAGAATTGTGAGACAACTGAGCAATACCCAATATAATGAAACATTTCTCAGAATACCAAAAACCTCTGAGAATCCAGATAATATGAAAACGAATGCTAAAATTAACACACCAAGAAATATTGCTCCCAATACACCTATCCACGAGCCTCTCACGACAGATCCAAATAAATCACGGAGTGTAACAAGATTGCCCCATAAAAATAGCTTAAGCAATCTTTTGCCATAAACTAAAGCATTTTCTGAAAGTTTTAGCTTTGCCTTGCCTCTCTTTCTGCCATACCATGTGACTGGCACCTCGGCGCTTGTGAACCCCATTATATGTGCTTTCAGAGGTATCTCTACTGTGAGGTCAAAACCATTAGCTTCAAGGTTGTCTATTCCAATGCTTTCTAAAACTTCCTTTCTGTATGCCTTGAAAGCATTGGTAATATCTTTATGTCTTATCCCAAAGAGCAGTCGAACAAGGTTGTTAAATGCGCGGTTTGCAATCATTTTGGTGGTTGGGTATCCCTCAGTTGTGCCCCCTTCTATGAATCTTGAGCCATAGGCTATATCATAACCTTCCTCAATCTTACGAACGAGCTTTGGTATATCCAAGGGGTTGTCAGATAGATCGCCCATTACTGGTATTATGATTTCACCAGTAGCATTTCTGAACCCTTCTTTGATTGCATTACCGAATCCTGGTTCAGAGTGCCTATGCACAGGTTTTATTCTTGGGTTCTTGCTTGCAAACTCTTCTATGAGAGTAGGCGTACTATCGCTGCTATTATCATTGACAATTACAAGTTCATAATCCCTTGTTTCTTCATGTTTCTCAAGTACAGGTACAAGCTCTGAGATAAGAGCTTCAAGATTTTCCTCTTCATTATGGGCAGGAATCACTAATGAAACTTTCAAGGAATTACCTCAGGCTGGAAATTATTCAAACAAATTCCTGTTTTCCTCAACCCATTCTACTAATGCTTTAACCCCTTCTTTTACACCTATCTTAGGTTTCCATTTAAGCTCTTTTTTTGCCTTTCTTATATCTGAGATATACACTTTCTGATCGCTCGGTCTCCAGTCATCGTATGAAATTTCTGAACGCTTTCCTGTAATTTCCTCAAGGTAGTCTAATAACTCTAACAATGACATTGTATTCTCTACTCCACCACCCATATTGTATATACCATAATGAAGCGTTTCTCTTCTCTTAACAAAAGCATCAAAGGCATTTACAAGGTCTGTAACGTACAACATATCCCTTACCTGCTTACCATCACCATAAATCGTTATTGGTTTATCAAGTAAAGTTGCTATTGTAAACCATGCCACCCATCCTTGATCTTCTACACCAAACTGCCTTGTGCCATAGATACAACTCATTCTGAACACAGCAGCATTGATTTCATTGCGTAAAGCATAATCCTGCACATACACATCTCCTGCAAATTTACTTGCACCATAGGGTGTGTGTTCACACAGGTCTGTAGAAAAGGTTTCAGGTATTCCATTCTGGAATTTTTTGTCTGCGAACTGATAACGTTTTTCTCCTTCTTCAACCGGAATTTTATTGACATTATCACCATAAACTTTGTTTGTTGAGCAATAGATTACAGTAGCACTATTTTTACGGGCAGCTTCAAGCACATTAAATGTACCAAGAGCATTAATTTCAAAATCTGTTTTTGGGTCAAGCAATGAAGAGGTAACAGCAGTTTGAGCTGCTGTATGAATTATTACATCCACATCTTTAGAGACTTTCTCAAGCTGCCTTGTGTTTCTAATATCTCCTCTTATGAGTTGGATATCATAGTTATTTTTTAGATAATTCCAATTATACATGGTATTTGAAGTACTGTAATTAAGAAGCTTAGCACGAGAGATATTATCATAGACTATTACCTCATCACCTTGCTTAGCATAATGCTCCGCAGCATGAGACCCAACAAAACCTACGCCACCTGTTACCAGAACTTTCATGATTATGTCTCCACCAATCCTCTTTCTTTTAGCTCTTTATATGCTTTCTCTGTCATATCCACAGCTTCTTGCGTTTTACCCCATTCCACAAGCTCTCTCATCCCTTCTTTGAATGAAACCTTTGGTTCAAACCCAAGCTTACGAATCTTCGAGATATCTGCATAGCAGTGCCTGATATCACCTGAGCGATATTTATTCACCACCTCTGGCTTCAGGTTTTTTCCATATAACCCAATTAGTGTTATTGCGACATCTATAATAGATATGGGCTTTCCAGTCCCTACATTATACACCTCATAATCTGCATTTGAGCTATTCATCACAAGTAGATTTGCAGCAACAATATCATGCACAGAGATAAAATCTCTGGTCTGTAACCCATCCTCAAAGATAATGGGAGGGTTGTTGTTCTTAATTCTTGAAGAAAATATAGCGCAAACTCCAGTATATGGGTTGGAGAGAGATTGCCTTGGTCCATATATATTGAAATACCTTAGAGCAACTGTAGGAATACCATAAGCTCTTCCAATTGCAAGACACATCTCCTCCTGATCTCTTTTTGTTATCGCATATATTGATGTTGGATGCAAAGGCTTATCTTCGCTTGTTGGAATGGGTTTGACAATCTTACCACAGTAGGGGCATTTCATCTCCCATTCCCTTCGCATAAACTGCTCTTCCTCTCTCAATTTCGGATAGACTTCTCCACAATCCTCACACTCATAAGCTCCTTCTCCATATATGCTCATTGAAGATGCTACAATCAGTTTTCTTACATTATTCTCTTTGTTAACAAGTATATCAAGCAATTTAGCAGTTGCATAAGTATTTACATCAACATACTTCTTGATTTCATACATGCTCTGTCCTACTCCAACAGTGGCAGCCTGATGAAACACTATCTCAACGTCAGATAGAAGATTGCTTAACAGCTCCTCGTTTCTTATATCCTCAAAAATATATTCTGCCTCTGGACTCAAGTAGTCTGGCTTTTTAGAATGAACCTGTGGCTCCAAATTATCCAAAACTACGACGCTATGCCCGACCTCAATGAGTTTATCAACCAAATGGCTCCCTATGAAGCCTGCTCCTCCTGTTACAAGAATCCTGTATTTCAATCTACCACTCCTTTTTTGTCACATAAGACCTCAACTTCTCAACAAACTTTTTTACATCTTGGATAGATTCTCTCACAATCTCATCTGGTAACCAGTTTTCATAGAAGTTTTGATGAAGAGATGTTGCAACCTGCCAGAACCTTCTTATTTCCTGATCTCCTATTTTTTTGACAATCTCTAATACGTATTTGTGCAATTCGCCATGGCTTCTTAACTCCTTCCCTTCCTTAGTAGCTAAAGCTTTAACCATCTGAGATGCTGCACCCCATGCCTTTTCTGACGCTTGGACGTAATCTCCTCTTCCAACGAGTTCTTCAGATTCTTTCAGGTATTTATTTGATAGAGCCAGGTGAACGTCTGTTTTTGATTCGGGATCAATTCTCAAATACTCAAATAGAGCTTCTACCACGAACTCCTCATCAGAAACTCCCAATTTCCTCGACTCCTCCTCTATTTTCTCCCTCAATTTTACAGGTAGCGTAATCATATCAAACCCTCAATGCCCTTATTAATATTTTAATCCCATGGGAATTTTTCACCATTGAGCCTAAATCCTCCTTAACCATTATGTTTTTGAATTTTGTTTTTGGTTTCCACCCAAGTTTTTCCTTAGCTTTAGAATAGTCACCGCATAAATAGTTTACATCCAATGGTCTCATAAACCTCTTATTTACTCCAACTATATCAAAGGCTACTTCACAGAACTCTCTTACTGAATGAGCTTCACCAGTTGCAATAACATAATCATCAGATTCGCCTTGCTGTAGCATTAGCCACATTGATTCAACGTATTCAGGCATATCCCAGTCTCTCCTAGCATTTCTTTTCTCATTCTCTTTCTCTTAGCTTTTTTACATTTTCAACTTATCGTCGCAAGGAGTCCCCTTCCGAGAGGGAGGTGAGGAATTGCGACATAACATCATTTCACACCACAAGTTATTTATACCTTTCGTGTGAAAATACTGTTGTGGAACTCACAAAGACTGT
>CAZCRM010000126.1:0-4447 GCA_964501085.1 uncultured Methanosarcinales archaeon
GTTTGTAGTGATTATGAGCCAACACATCACCTTTGATTATAAGCACAGTTGAAAGAAGTAGAATAGAAACCAGTATTATTATAAGTATATGAAAAGGTTTCATAAGTTGGTTTAACATTATGCAGGTTTAAATATCTTTCCTTTCAATCACAGTTCCATCATGCTCTCCATGTATAGCTTTGACAATATTCCATGGATTCTTCCCGTTGAGAACTATTGTTCTGATTCCACTACGCTCTATAATCTTTGCAGCCAACAAGTCTATGGGTGAATTCACCCCTGCTATCATCTCACTCTTCATCACAACCTCTATTAATTGCTCTGGTGTCATGGTCTCGAATTTTCTGGCATCCCTGTTTTTCCTGGGGTCGCTTGTGTACACACCATCAATGGATGTGGCGTTGATTAGAAGGTCGGCACCTATATACTCAGCCAGAATCGCTGATACAGTATCAGTGGTCTGACCTGGCACCACACCACCCATGACAACGATCTTGCCTGTAAGGCTGGCGTTTATCGCCTCCTTATATGTTAAAGGGGGTTCGTGATAAGCAACATCCCCTAAGGCGGCGATGAGCAGACGTGCATTAAGGCGGGTAAGCTCTATACCAATAGCATCACACATAGCTTCACTTGCACCCAAATCTCTTGCGACCCTTATGTACTCTCTGGCAGCATGTCCTCCTCCTGTCACAGCAAACAGAGTGTTGTTGTTTGAGATGTGCTTCAATACCTTTGCATACTCCCTCAAGCTCTGGGGATTCATGACCTCAAGCACCGACCCACCTATGGATATAACGATATTCATGTGTTATAAGATGGGGGTATCAATAATAATCATTATCCCTCAGAATGCTATTCCAAGAACATGAAACAGTATCACGAGTACGGCACCTGGTATCCCGCCTAACGCACATATGAGTATGACTGGAATTGAATACGCTATACCCGCCTTAAAAACAAGGTTGCTTAAAGCAAGAATCAATATTCCCAGAACGGTGTTTACTATCAAATGCTTTATGGTCTTCAAAAAATAATAGACCAGAATGACTCCTATCAAGGCAAGCAATACTAAGAATAATTCAATCGCCATGAATTAATGTTGGGGTGCGCTTCTTTATTAAGTGTTTCGGTCATTAGCACATCCATAATTCTAGGATTTTGAGTATTCTGTGAAATTTGAGATTTAATTAGAAATTTTATGAATAAAATATCTCGTAAATATAGACCTAAAATTATCCTTTGCTAAACTACTATTCTGACAGAAAATATTTTATAGAATAATGCATAACCTCCCCTTATTCATGAGTGGTGAATAAAATGGTTGTAGAGATAAAACAGGATGTTTACTGGGTAGGGGTTGTGGACTGGAATATAAAACGATTTCATGGATATGAGCTCTCAACCCACAGGGGCACAACCTATAATGCTTATTTGATAATCGATGAAAAGGTAGCCCTTGTTGATACAGTCTATAGTCCATATGCTCATGAGATGATAGAGAATATAGAGAAAGTAATCGATGTCAAGAAGATAGATTATGTTATAGCCAACCATGCTGAAATTGACCATTCAGGCGGGCTTCCAGAACTTATGAAACTCATACCAAATGCAACAGTAGTGGTTTCTGAAAAGGGGAAGGAGAATGTATACAAACATTTCCACCAGAACTGGAACTTCAAGGTGGTTAAAACAGGAGATTCCATTGAGCTTGGAAAGAACAAGCTTGTTTTTGTAACCGCACCCATGCTTCACTGGCCAGACAGCATGTTCACCTACCTAACTGGTAAGAATATACTTATGCCCAATGATGCCTTTGGTCAGCACTACGCTTCGTCAAAGCGTTTCAATGATGAAGTGGATGAAAATGAAGTATATCAGGAAGCTATAAAATATTATGCCAATATCCTCACACCATTCAGCGACCTTGTTATCAAGAAAATCGATGAACTCAAAAAAATGAATCTTGATATTGACATCATCGCCCCGAGCCATGGAATAATCTGGAGAAAAGACCCTATGCAGATAGTAAATAAGTACTATGAATGGGCATCTGGAAAGAATGATGGTTCTGTTGTTATAGTGTATGATAGCATGTGGAAAGCCACAGAAAAGATGGCGTTAGCTATAGGAGAGGGGCTTGAAAAAGAGGGGATAAAATACAAAATATTCCATATGGGAGTGAGTGATAGAAATGATGTGTTGACAGAGATTTTTAAAGCTAAGGGTATAATAATTGGCTCACCCACGTTGAATAACGGTCTCTTGCCCAGCATAATGCCATTGCTTGAGGATTTAAAGGGATTGAGGTTCAAGAACAAGGTCGGTGCAGCCTTTGGGTCATATGGATGGAGCGGAGAAAGCGTAAAGCTGATAGAGGAGATTCTCGAGAAGGCAAGAATAAAAGTACTGCAAAAGGGTATGAGATGTAAGTGGCAGCCTACACAAGAAGAGCTTAAGCAATGCATTGAGTTTGGAAGGGAATTTGGAGCGAAACTGAAAGCTATTTAACTGTGATATTCTGAAGGCTTGGGGTAGCACGCATATATCTATAGTATAAACCAAATCTGTACGTACCGGTTCTGTTGAAGATATATGTTGTTTTTCCTAGATCCCGGAGGGTAATATTTGCGATTTTATTATCCATCTCCACCAACGTATAGGTTATGTCATCATGATTATCCCATAACACCTCATCCCCAGCATTTATATGAAGCTCTGGCTCCATGAATCTGTAGTTTTTCACTCTTGTATAAACCACCTTACCAGTTGGTGTGGCTACAACCACTGTTTTTTGTGCTGGAGAAGGTGTTGGTGAAGGTGTGGGAGTAGGAGAAGGTGTGGGTATAAAGGTAGGAGTAAGGGTAGGAGTGAGAGATAACGTAGGTGTTGGAGAAGGAGTAATAATGTTTTCTCTGGGTGTCCCTGAATGCAGGGTTACCTTGATGAGCTTGGAGTCTGCCCATACCCCATTAACGTACAAGATTACAGTAATCTCATACTTACCAGCAAGGCTTTTTCCGTTTATTTCCTTCTGCGTGTTGAAAAGAGCACTGAGACCCTCAACCTTGCCTGGAGGTATAACAGTATCGAAATCTATAGTAAATGTTCGTGTTTTCTCCTCATCACTGAGGGTTTTAAGATATAGATTGGCTAAGAAATCATCCAAACTTTTTACCTTAACCTTTAGTTTAACTGTCTCATTTACAATGGTTTCATTTCCGATATTAGCTACCTCAAGCGTGGCCACAACCTTTTCTCCAGCAATGATATAATCCCTATCTAACTTCACATCCACGATTTTGGCTTTTGAACTTAGTTTTTCATGCAGAGGATTTTTTTCACTTTTATCAACACAACCTGATAAAATCAATAACAGCAATAGAATCGCTAGTATCCTCTTCATCATAACCACTATGATTTTAATTGATTAAAAATATTACTACTATTTAATACGGTAGCGATTGTCAATTCGATGGATCATCTGCTGTAGCTTCTGTTTCTTCGATTTAACATTCTCTTCAAGAGAAATGAGATGTTTTTCTGATGCTTCAAGCTGTTTCTCTGCATGCGTCAGCTTATTATCTAATGCTACAATATTGTTTACCAGTTTCTTTTCTTCATCATGCACGCCAAGCATTGATATCTCTTTCATTTTAATCTCAATCTCTCTCTTCAAGGTTTGATACCTATCTTTATGAGATTGTATATCTGAAATAACAAACTTAAGATGTTTCAGCATCTTATCCCGCTTGGCAGGAGATAGATTCAAGGTATTGCTTTCCAATATCTCCTTTAATTCAACAAAAAAATCAGGATTAACAGTTTTTGGGTCTGATATGCAAGCATATAACCCCTTTTTAACCTCTTGAGTTAATGCATACCTCCCGCTTTCAACCAGTTGTTTTAACCTGTTCAGAGCTTTATTCAATGGTAGAACAAGAGCTTTGATATTATATTCACTCTCTTTAAGATTTTTTTCAAGATGTACAAGCTGGTTTTTGTGGCTTAGATAGAGTTTCCATTCAGGGGTCTGTTTGAGTTTGGTAAGACATTCCTGCTTCTGTGTTATTTCCTTTTTTAGAACAGCAATATGCTTTTGAAGATGCTCAATAGCTTTTTTCTCCTGTTCAATCTCATGGCTAATCCCTTTTATATCCTTTATAGTGATTCTTGCCTCCTCAAGAGCATGTAGAGGTTGTATTTGTTGTTCTATTTTAAACCCATCCAGCAATTTTCTGAACTCATTCAGCTTCGTAACCACTTGTGTTGTCTCTTCAAGAAACACCATTCTGGCATGATGTTGGCTTTTTGCCATATTATCAAGACATACACTCAAGCTATGTATGGCATTCTTATGAAAATCAATAATGGTTTTGATATCAGTTGTTTCAGGTATTTTTATATTATCTATAAGTATTTTGACCTGTTTTGCTATGTTATCCCT
>CAZCRM010000127.1:0-4368 GCA_964501085.1 uncultured Methanosarcinales archaeon
GGTGGGTGTATTTTTTCCCTAATCACGGTTCTTCAATTTTTAGTTTAATATCTACAGTCTTCACCCTGTCTTCAGGTATCTCAACAAAGGTATCCCCCCTCCTTACAGAAACGAATTTGGGTGTGAGATTGACGAGTTCTCTAAGCGACCTGCGGGAACGTTCCACCGAATAATCTTCTAACAGTTCTGCTATAGAAAACAGGAACAGGACAGCAGCACCTTCAGAAAGCGCATCAATAAGCACCGCACCTGATGCACCGATGATTATGAGGGTATCTATTACAAAAACTTTCTTGAACATTGCTTTTATAGCTCTCTTGGTTACATGATACCCTCCAAAAATCATGGCTATGATGTAGAAAAGCTCGGATAGAGTATGAGGATATAACGCAACAATCACAGGATTCATGGTAAAGAAGTTGATATAAATCCCTATGAAAAGAGCGATACCGGACACAAGAGCGAACACAAACTCACGGTTTTTCAGTGAGAACACACCCTCTTCAATCTCTCCTTCAAGAAGCTCATATCCAAAATCTCTGAGATTATATTGAATCTCCCCTATGGAGATTTTTTCTGGGTCATATCCAACTTCCATCTTACCCGTGCTGAAATTCAGCTTTATGTGATGTATCCCTTCAATCAGCTCCATCCTTTTCTGAATTTTTTCTGCACAATCAGCACAGTGTATGCCTTTTAGTTTCAGCACTCTTTTTTCCATGATATCACTCTGTTACATGCTCATATGCTCTTTTTAGAAGCTGTTCAATATGATCATCATCAAGGGAGTAGTACACCACCTTCCCCTCCTTCCTGTATTTTACCAGTTTCATGCTCCTGAGGATTCTTAATTGATGGGAGATTGCAGAGATGCTCATCTCAAGAACCGCTGAAATATCACACACACAAAGCTCTTGCTTGGAAAGTGCATAAAGTATTTTTACACGGGTTTTATCACCCAAGGTTTTGAAGGTCTCTGAAAGGCTGGTAAAAATGCTATCCTCAAGCATCTGCTGTTTTACCTTGGATACCTTATCTTCATTTATGCTTCTTATCTGGCATACATAGTCTTTCATATCTTAGTTGAACAATTATTCAAGTATTCAACCTATAATAACCTTTTGGTTTTATCTCTTCAGCCTAATGAAAAAAAGGTAGAAGTCTGTGTAGGATTATTCGTCTCATAAAACCTGTGATGGCATTGGTAGGAGGTACATTTTTTGGACATACCTCTACACATCGATACACCTCATCACATGCCCACACACCTGTGTCTGAATCCACCCTCTTAAGTATCTCATCTGTTTTCTTATTCCTAGGGTCAGCATAGAAACGAAAGGCTTTTGCAAGCGTAGCAGGTCCATAAAAATCCTTGTTTCTTGTAAAGGAAGGGCATGCTCCATAGCATAATCCACACAGAATACATGCAGCATATTTATAAACCCTCTTAAGCTCTTTCTGGGACATCAGGTGTTCCCTTTCGTTGCAATCATCTTCAAACCATGGTTTCATCTCTTCATAATGCTTGAACAATATATCCAAATCCACAACAAGGTCTTTAATTACAGGAAAGTTTGGAAGAGGTTCCACCAAAATTTCATTGCCATACTTTATCTCAGGCTTTGCTAGTGCACTGAAGCCTGAGACAGCTATAACCCGCTCTCCAGCAATCTCTTCAACATGGGTACGGCAGGCAAGTCTCTGTTTCTTGTTGATCAGCATGGCACATGAACCACACACAGCACCCCTGCAGGAATATCTGAAACATAGGGAGCTATCCTGCTCATCCTGTATCTGGAAGAGTGCTTCAAGCACAGACATATAGGGTTTTGGTGTTACATCAAAGGTATCAAACCATGTATGCTTTCCATCGAATCTCCTGATTCTGAATCTCATAGCGTATTGTTTAATCATTACCCTTTTAACCTTTACTCTAACATGATAAGCAATAGCAAGATAATTATAGCAATCCCCACCACCATCCATAGCACAGGGTTATGTCTCCATACCTTTGCTCCATCCAGTGGAGCAAATGGTATCATATTAAAACCAGCAAGAAATACATTGATGAAAGCTCCTGTTCTTAGAATCCTGTATGCTAAGCTGAAAGGCATGGTAAAGAACGAGGATATGAAAAATAACAAAGCAAGTATGAGGTTCATCACAGCACCTGAGACCGAGATATAGGCAAGCTCCTTGCCATTGCTAAAGCTGACCAGTCCAAAGTTTTTTCTGATTATTACCGCACCTGGTGCTGCAAACACAAAACTTCCACCTGTTATAAACGAAAGCCCCAAAGCAAGAGCAAGTCCACTGAGACTGGCTTCATAATCAGCATAGTATCCATATCTCTGGGCTGTGAACTTGTGAGCAAGTTCATGAAGAAGAAATCCACTCCCAACCCCCAATGCCACTATCGCAAGCCTTTGTGGATTCGTGCTTGGATAGGAGAAGGCTATGGTGAGTACAATCAACGAGGCTAAAAGATGTACTATCTCTCTCGTTTTCACACTGTACTGCATGCGAAGTTTGAAAGAAGCTCATTATGCTGAGGACATTTCACACCATACAAGCATTGTCGTGCATCCTTGTAGTAAAGTCTTTTCTCAAGTATACCTTCCTTTTTCAGCACATTCAGGGCATACCTTACCGTCCTTGGAGGAAGACAACTTTCAGCAATGAGTTCCTTCTGTGTGAGTAACCCTTTATATTCCAGTACCTTAAAAACCAGCTTTACTGATGGGGATAAACCTGCAATCTTGCTGGTATACACATCCTGTACCTCAGCGGTTTCTGAATAAAGATGCTTATCTTTCGTTTTTTTCATGATAGGTAATAAGGTGATAATATCATTTAAATCTTTAGGCAAAACATGCCTGCTCTTCAAATACCATTGATGTGACGCATGAAAAATAAGTTTTTAGGTGTCAGAGTAAATGCATCATATCTTGATTTAAGGCTATTGCTTCGATTCAAGCGAGTTTGAAATTCTTTATAACGTTCCCGATTAACTCGAGAAGAACCTTTTTGAACTATATTTTGACCAAAAAGTTTATTTACATCACTATACTCATTATTACTATATATCTGAAATGTTGTTATGCGTATTAACCGAAAACACTGGATCAATAACGAAGATGCAGTTTCTGTGACTGTTGGATACATAATCTTCTCTGCCATCTTCTTAGGGTTTTTCGTAATTGTTCATCTCAGTGCGGATGATTTGTTGATAGATAAACCCAGCAGTATAGTGATGGAAGAAGGCTTTAGTGATGTAGGTAATATGATAGCAGCTAAACTCACAGACATGTATCTTATAGCACCAGATAATGGATATATTAACACAACCTACAGGATTCCAGAAACAATCGGAGGGGAGTCCTATGTCATTAATGCTGATGTAACAACCATGGATCAGATTATAGAGATTACCTCGATTTCTGGGAAGACGGTGAACATAACCATAAGCGGGATAGCAAATGTAATACCTGTGAATGGTACAGCAACAAGTAGTATATCTGAGCACAGGATAAGTTATGATTCAAGAAGATAGTGCGGTCTCTGAGACCATAGGTTTCATTTATATATTTGCGATTGTCATACTCTCCATGAGTCTTGTATATGCTACAGGTTACCCTACCCTTCAGTCAAGTATGGATACTAGCGTGTTTGAAAACACCGAGCAGAGCTTCTTAGTGCTTCAGAGTAACATGAAAATGGTAGCCTACAATCAGGCTGTGAAAAATCTCAAGATAAAACTCTATGACTCAACCCTTTCTGTAATAAATAGTTCCAGCATAAGAATAGAGTATGATGGTAATAACCTTTTATATCCCACAGGAAGCATAGAGTATACTAAGGGTGAGAATACTCTAAGCTATGAAAATGGAGGAGTGTGGAAGGCATATCCAAGCGGTAAGATAATGGTGCTTCATCCTGGCATATACACAAGTGTTATGAACAGCACCAATATCACAACCATAAGCGTGATCTCAATAAGGGGAAATGATTCTATAGGTGGTAAAGGTATTGTTACTATAAACATGAGGCATAACAGTAGTAGCATAATCATGAGCAATAAAGTAAATGTTACCCTTGTGATAAACAGCACCTATGCATCACAATGGGCAAGTTATCTTGAAGGTATTGGTTTTAGGATCACAGACCTCTCAACTAATAGGGTTGAAGCACAGTATAACAACACAAAGCTAATAATTGGCAGACATGTGGTTGAGGTCAGCTTAATATGATTCTTCCTTTTGGTTTAACCACCACCACAGTGCTGCTGTAAAGGGTGTTGTTGCCATTACTTCCTATAGCTCTTATCCTCGCCCTTCCGGCAACATTGCTGGTAAAATTCAGACTGTC
>CAZCRM010000128.1:0-4359 GCA_964501085.1 uncultured Methanosarcinales archaeon
GTGTTGAGCATACTCAACCTCCTGAAGCTCCATGCGTAAGTGTGGGGTAGTTCACATATGATTGCTTCTTGCGTATATAAACGCAAGGGTAGCAGTAACGCAAGACTGGCGGTTCTTCTCGAGTTAATCACGTAGATGAAGAATTTTCAATTCAAAGCAATCTCTATGAGAACAGACTGGCGAACAGATTCTCGCATGTTTCTGAATGCAAACATGCTTTTATATATATTGGATATAAGAAGGTTCATATCATGAGATTTCTTGCCATTGATGTTGGAATGGGTACTCAGGATATATTGCTCTATGATAGTAATACCAATGTTGAAAACTGCGTCAAGATGGTACTGCCATCCCAGACCCAGATTGTTGCACAAAAAATTGTTAGAGCTACTAAAAACAGGCAGGATATCGTACTGGTAGGAGAGACCATGGGAGGAGGTGCATGTACCAAAGCTGTCAAACAGCATATTGCTGCTAAACTTCAGGTATTTGCTACACAAAGAGCTGCTCTCACTCTCAATGATGACCTGAACAAGGTAAAGGAGATGGGGGTGGTTCTCGTTAATGAGGATGAAGTCGAGGAGTTGAATGCCCTAAAAATAGAGATGAAGGATGTGGACAAGATTGCCCTTGAAAAAGCATTAGAGATTTTTGGACTTGAGCTTCCTGAGAGGTTTGCTGTTGCGGTACAGGATCATGGCTATTCGCCTCATACAAGCAACCGAGTGTTCAGGTTTGATTATTTCAGAGAACTTATCAAAAAAAATGCAACTCTTGACCAGTTTGTATATCATGGCAATATACCAGAGCGCTTCACACGTATGAAGGCTGTTGAGAGAACTCTACCTAATGTCATGCTCATGGATACAGGGATGGCAGCGATAAGAGGGGCTCTTCTTGATGAACATGCCACATCCCTGAACCTTGTGGTGAATATTGGCAATGGACATACCCTTGCATGTGTTGTTCAGGATAATTATATCATCTCATTGTTTGAGCATCATACCTATAAGATGACTGCCAATAAAATCGAGGACTATCTGAGGAGATTATGTGATGGCACGTTGAGCTTTCAGGAGATATACCAGGAAGGAGGGCATGGATGCTACATTAAGGAAGACATTCGTTTCAATGATGTTACGATTTTAATTACAGGACCACATCGCAATATCATGCGCTCTTCAAAACTTGATATCAGCTTTGCTGCACCTTTTGGTGATATGATGCTCACTGGATGTTTTGGATTAATGGATGCTTATAATAAATTATTCCCTAATTATTAGCTCAATCTTACTTTTGACATTACAGAAATTTTTTAATTAGTATATCATGGGGAATTACTTGTAAAGTTAACCTTCAGCGACTCAAGTGCCATCACAATCATCTCCTGATACTGCTCTACATTGGAGGAGTAATACTCTCTTGCCTTCACCACATCAGGATCATTGCTTTGTAACCTCTCAAGACGCTTTGCGGTATGCTTTGCTGTATCCACCACCCATCTATCACGGGTAGCTGCATCCACCACCTGCATGGATTCAAGCCGTATTGAGGTGATTATATTTCCTTCCTTTGTGGTATAGGTACTGGGCTTTCCTATCACAGCCACGAACTCAGGAGGTTCTGTCTTTGCAAGCACCTCTGCAGCCTCAGGCTGATACTGTCCTGCATATACTGTGAAAGCGCCTGTTGGGTCAACAACCCTTCCCCGCCAGAACATTCCCTCATTACCCACGTTCCCCTTCTCTGTCAACGTACCCACCACAAATACTCTATTAACTTTTGCACCCGTGGGGGTGAGGAGATACTGAGGCGAGTACAAATCATCCCCATTCCTTGCCTGAAGGGTTGACTCATTGAACTCTGCTGCAAAGATACGATGCGCCACTTCCCTGACAAAACCCTCTGCCATGATCATGCCTCCTTCTTTACCATGGAAGATGCAAGCAGGGTGTTTATTTCCTCTTCAATGGGTTCATCATCCTGTTTTATGTTATCTACAAGGATGAACCTGCCAAACCTATTACCAGAAACAATGTAGTACCTCCCTATGAGTTTGCTCTTGATCATATCAAGTACCACTGACTGATCAAGAGCCTCAGCTGCCATCTTTCTGGCTTGGTCAAGGGTGATACCTATGAGCGCTTCAGTAGTCTCCTTGTTGATCAGAATATCCTGCACCTTTTCTCCATCATCCATAACAGCTTTTATCCTGAGGTCATAGATGCCTTCAACCTTTCCATGCTCACCACATGTACCCTTCACCAGTACTCTGTTGCATTCAGGACATCGCTTGATTAACCCAGAACCACTCTGAATATCCACAATCACACCCCTGAACTCCTCTGGAACTGAACCCACCTGGATATCCTCGTCAATAGGTACAATCTCACTCGTTCTGTTGAGTTTTACACTGTAACTACCCTGCCATTCAGATGTAGTAACATTCTTAAACATGTAGCTCTTACCCTCTTCAAGATCCGGTAAAGATGCTTTTCTCCACTTTGTGAATCTTATGGTTCCTGACTCATCACCCAGTAGTCCAACCTGAGATATGGATTCATGATTGCTCTCCCATAACTGAACCACCTTGGCACGGAGAGATACCCATTTGCCATCCTCGTTTATTTCGTTTATCTTGATAAAAGGGGTTTCCTGCTTTGCAAAAAACTCTGCTCTCGAAATACCATGCTCTTTCAGGAAATAGTTGATCACATTTCTACGGGCTTCCTCAAGAGGAACCTTGAATTCGTTGACCAACTTCTCTAACCTTTCTTCAATCTCGCTCCTTTCCACCTTCACGCCAAGCTCTTTGAATCTATTTTCTATCTGTGCTACAACTTCTTTCATTTAAATACCTCAAGCCTCTTGTTTATTTACTATTTGAGAGGCAAGCTACATTTTCGTCTATTAGCATATAAAACTATGCAGAGCAGGGTGAAAGTATTCTAACAAGAGGTTTTGAGAGATGCCTCCTTGCTGATGGAGGGACCTCATAGAACCCTATAGAAATATCTCTATGTATGAATTCCTTCTCCTGCTTATGCTTTACTGCACCGCATTTTTCACATCTATATCCTTTACCCTTACCCATGGATTTCATTCTCTTGCCACAGCAAAGGGGGTTTCTCATCTGGTAACATCTCAGCGATCTAACCTTGATTTTCTCAAGATTCAGGGTCATATTCTTCACACCACCATACACGGTTACGTCATCACCAGGGCGAAGCTTCCTTATAATATTACGAAAACCCTTTGTGGGTTCAAAGGCGGCACATTGCAATGATGCATTATTATCTGAGATTTTAAAGAAGACATGTCCTCCTTTTATTGTTCTTGGAGGCTGGCATACAGTACCATTGAGTATGTAGGAGCGATAGTTTTTCACATCTTTAATGCTTGCATGCATGAGATGCATATCAGTATTCTGATTTGTCTTGTAAACCACATACCTCTCTATGGGTTCACATCGTATCTTTGAGAAAGCATATCTTACAACAGCTTCGCTATTTCCCCGAATCCCAAAGAGCACAGGGTCAGGTGAATGGGGAGCAAAAACTAATCGTTTATTCTCAACATCTACAGTATCCCATGTATTCGGGAATGTTGCAGTATGAGCATGATACACAGAATCCTCATCAATACTGCGAGGCGTACCCCATCTCTTCCTTTCACGGTATGCGATTAACTCGTATGTGAAATCAGGAAGCCCTGTGAGAGCAAAACCCACTGCTGCAGTAGCGCCAATAATACCCCTTTTGTTCTTAAATCCAACATACTCTATACAATTGCTTTCAAGCAAATCCATAGCTTCCTTGATATTCAGCACATCCTGTACCGCACGCATGGAAAAACTTCTGATATCTCTTACCAATTTTTCAGAAGCCTGCTCTACAAAAACTATCCCCGGGTTGGTATTCTTATCTGAAAAAACTGCCATGTTTTTGACAATCTCAATTACCATCTCTCTTACCTCATGCAAATCCGTACTGTTTTTGAGTTCAAGCTGAAAGGCTATAGCCCCATTACCCCTTGTTTTATAGGGTATATTCGGGTTGAGGCGAACCAGCAGAGGATATCCCTTGATATCACCATAAACCCTGAGCTTTTGCATAAGCACAGCTCCGATATATGTTGTGCACATACCAAGCCTTGAATCCGTGTCATCAAGTCCTATTATCATCGAGAGACTGTTATTTGTTGTTATACATACCCACTCGCTCAAGCAGTGGGTCATTCACCCCCACAGCATCAAAAGCCCTCTTCCTTCTGAGACAGGACTCACAAACCATGCATGGTCTTTCGTTACCTTCATAGCATGACCATGACCACTCCAGAGGCGCATCGATCTCAATGCCC
>CAZCRM010000129.1:0-4358 GCA_964501085.1 uncultured Methanosarcinales archaeon
TCGAAATCATAGAAGCGCATCATAATAAGAAAAAAGATGCTCCAAGCGGTACTGCCATGAAAGCAGCAGACATTCTCTCAAAGGCATTAAGAATAGAAAAGCTGGTGTATGGCAGACATGGTATCTCTCCCCGTGGAAAGGAGATTGGTGTGCATGCAATCAGGGGAGGAGATATTGTGGGAGAGCATGTTGTATTATTTGCTGGAGAAGGGGAGCGTATTGAAATCAAACACATAGCAAATAGCAGGCAGGCTTTTGCCAGAGGTGCTATAAAAGCTGCACGATGGGTTGTTAATGCTCCTCCAGGCATGTATGAGATGCGGGATGTATTGGGTATGTAGTTATGTTATTTTTTTAAGCTGAGCATTGTACATTTCAACAATTTCTTCTACAGTTGTAGCGTCCTCAGGTGCTTTATCAGTCCTCCATCTGCGTGTGAATCTTGGGAATCTGACCGCAATACCAGCATTCTTTCTTATTTGGTTATAGGCACATGTATGAGTTGGGCTTAATGTAAGTTCATCTCCTATAATTTCTATTACAAGCATGGGTGTGAACCAGACATCAGCGTCCATATTAGATATTACCCTTGCATGTTTGTGCTCTATCTCATAAGGAGAAAGCATTTCAGGCAAATTCTTCAGGTCTTCATCTGTGAAACCACTCCCAAGCTTGCATATCGTAGTGAAAACATCCTTTTCGTGATCATATACTGCAACCAATAATGCTCCATAGCTTCCAGACCTTCTACCTTTACCAGTAAACCCTCCAACTATTACTACATCAATGGGCTCAATCATCTTTGCCTGGTAACTACGCTTGAGTTTGATCCACTGCCATCCCCTGCCACCTGCCTGGTATGTGGAGTCCAAGCCCTTGAGTATGAGTCCCTCGCACCCGTTCTCTATAGCACTCTCAAAAAAGGTTTGAATACGCTCAACGTCCTCAGATACTATACAATGTGCCAGTCTGAATCCAGTAGTTTCTGTTACCGCATTTTTTAATCTATTCCTTCTCTGAATTAATGGTTGCTGGGTCAAATCCTCGCCATCCATGAAGAGTGCATCAAAAAGGTAGATGTGGGCGGGAAATTGCTTGGCTGCTTCTTCAATACCATATTTTCGTCTTCTGTGCATTAACTCCTGAAAAGGGAGCATATCCCCTGTATCAGGATCGACAGCAACACACTCCCCTTCTATTATTGCATTCTTAACCTTGAGATTATTTCTTACAAGTTCCACTATATCCGGATACTGTGCTGTGATGTTTTCGAGTCTTCGTGAGAACAAGGATATCTCATTATCAAGCCTATGAATCTGCATTCGTTCCCCATCATATTTCCACTCGCATATCGCCTTTCCCAGCTTTTCAAGAATTTCCTTTGGAGTCTCAAGACGCTGGGCAAGCATCATACGTATTGGTCTGCCTACCTTGGCATGATATTTCTTGATACCATCTATGCCATGCTTGCTCAGTGTAACCGCTATATCCCCGAGGTCAGAGGTGAGGTTATACGCCCTCTCTATGATTTTTCTGTCTTCCTTATTAGCGAATGCTATGGCAAGAGCATCCAGAATGGTCATATCTGCTATACCCAGCCTCATTTTGCCCGTAATGGTTCGCATGATATACTTGGCTTCAATAGGTGTGGCATGGGCAAGCAGTCCTGAAAGGGTCTTAAGCTTGAGATCAACGCTCCCTTCTCCAGTAGTTTTTGCAATTCTGTCAAGAGCATTGTAGACATCCTCTACCAGAAGCTCTTTTTTGAAAAGTGTCACCTGCTTCTTTGATTTTAGCAAGTTCTCAGCGGTATCTCCTATATCTCCTGTCTTCCTGTGAACCTTTTCCACCTCATTCAGTTGTAATCCAGTAGCCATGGCAATAGCTTTTAAAGCCATCTTCTCAGCTATACCTATCTCAACCCCGATAAAATCAGGGTATAGCTTGCCCTGCGTGAGATACACAACCTTATCTATTATATCGCTTGAGGTTTTTTTAAAAAGGTCCACAAGGCTGTCTGTCATCTCAAGACGTTTTGTGGTAGCCTCTATCATCTCATAAAATTCGACAAGCTCAATATATTTCATCCAACCTATGTATATTATATATACATAAAAAGTCTGCTCAAAAAGGTTATTAGAGCTATAGTTAATATTACATTAATGCCATGGAGGGTAGCGAGAGAATATTATATCAAGGCAATGAATGCTAGGGGTGAAGAAGCTATAGCGCTTTATGATAAATGCATAGATGTTTTATCAAAGGCTTCTGAAAAAGAAAGCAATGAGAGGAATCGTTTTCTTTTATATCTAAACATGCTTCAGGCTGAAGCCAATAAGCGTGCTGTTCTTGCCAATATACTCAAAGATAAAGCAGAATTTCTTCATGAGCAATATCTTAAAGATGCAGCATATCATCATCTTGAAGCCTCTTTGCTTAGAGAAGAAGCAGCTTCAATCGCCAAAAAACTTGGGGATACAGCATCTCATTACAATCTAATGGGATGTGCGTATCAGGATAAAGCCTTCTATCATTCCTATCTTGCACTCATGGCTCAGAGAACCAGCAAGATGTCTGCAGGAGAATACAGGAAAGCTCTGAGATTCTTAGAAATCGCTCTGCATTACTATAATCTTTCCTTAAGTGTTTCCATAAACGAAGAGACCGAGAATAACAGATTTCAATGTCTCAGATATCTTGAAAACTTCAGAGAGGATATGATGAAGGCAGAAAGAAATGAGAAAGTTGTAGAGGAAGAAGTGTTTGTCGATTTTATATTCATTATCAATGAAGTGAGGGAGATCATTGATGGGGCAAAGAATACCCATGAGAAACTCAAAGAGGTATGTGAACTGCTTAAGGAGAATGTTTATTACTATGACTGGGTTGGTTTTTATGGTGTGGAGAATGAAGAGCTTGTTCTAAAAGCTTTTGCAGGTGGGAAAGTAACTCATACACGAATACCTTTCGGGAAAGGAGTATGTGGTCGGGCTGCAGTAAAGAAAGAGTGTATTATGGTAGAGGATGTCTCAAAAGAGACAAACTATCTCTCATGCAACCCAAATGTCAAAGCTGAAATCGTTGTTCCTGTTATTAAAAATGAAAAGGTTGTGGGAGAGCTTGACATAGATTCCTATACCCTTTCACCCTTTAGCTATGAGGATAAACGGTTTCTTGAGGTGGTGTGCAGTCATGTCTCATACCTATTCTAATCCAGCTTATCTTGAGATGGAGAAGGAGGAAATCGAGGAGAGGATAAGCAAACTATATGAAATCCTTCAGAAATGTGAGCTATGCCCTCGAAGATGTCATGTTGATAGAAGCAAGGAAAAAGGTTACTGTAATGCAGGAATGGAAGCTGTGGTCTCTGGCATGCATCCTCATTTCTGGGAGGAAGAACCCCTTGTGGGTATCTATGGTTCTGGTACAATCTTTCTTACCCACTGTAATCTTAAATGCATCTATTGTCAGAACTATGATATTAGCTGTTTAGGAGTTGGTAAACCCACAACTCCAGAAAAGCTTGCAAAAGGAATGCTCAAGCTTCAGAGGTTAGGGTGTCATAACATAAATCTGGTGACTCCAACCCATTTTGTTCCTCAGCTTGTGGAGGCAATAAAGATAGCTTCTGAGAAGGGTTTGAGAGTCCCAATCGTATATAACTCTGGAGGTTATGAATCAATTAAAACCCTGAGATTACTTGAGGGTATAGTGGATATCTACATGCCAGATATCAAATATGGTGATAACAGGAATGCGGAGAGATACTCCAATGCACCAGACTATGTTGAGGTCTGCAGGAAGGCTATAAAAGAGATGCACTCTCAGGTAGGAGAGCTTGAGATTCAGGATGGTATCGCAAGGAGAGGATTGATTATAAGACATCTTGTATTGCCCAACAATATTGCTAATAGTAGGGAGGTGCTTAGATTCATAGCAAGTATATCCAAGGATAGCTATGTGAATATAATGCCCCAGTATCGCCCCATGTATTTAGCGTATAAATACCCTGAGCTGAACAGAGCTACAACACTCAAGGAGTATCTTCAGGTAATAGATATTGCCAGAGAGCTTGGGCTACACAGGCTTGAGGGCGTGTGAGTAGGTCTCTGCCATCTCTTCTTCAGACACGATTCCTACTGCAGTAGAGTCGGCATATTTATAAATATAATCAAACAAGGTTTTGTCTGGCACAAGTTTTCCAGCAGCTAAGGGTTTAATAGCTATAACATGACTTTTAGTGTTTTTTATAGCTTTTAACGTGCTCTCAACATCTGGTTTCATTCCATAACCTAAAGGGTTAAGAGGGGCAAGATATGCTTCAAACCCAAGCTCATCAAGCTTAGGTATAGAGTTGC
>CAZCRM010000130.1:0-4258 GCA_964501085.1 uncultured Methanosarcinales archaeon
ACTATTACCCAAGCTTGAAGAGGGAGAGGTGCTGAGAGTTAAAAAAATTGAACTTCTGGAAAAAGAGACTCAGCCACCTTCAAGATATGGTCAAGGTAGTTTAATCAAACTCATGGAAGAGCTTGGATTGGGAACAAAATCCACACGCCATGAAATAATCTCTAAGCTCTATAGCAGAGCTTACGTGCATGGTAACCCGCTCAAGCCCACAAAAACAGCATATGCAGTGATAGATGCCCTTGAAAACTACGCTAATACTATCACAAAACCTGAAATGACTGCTAAACTTGAGCAGGATATGGATAAAATAGCAGAAGGCAAGATCACTGAAGATTATGTCATTGAGGAATCAAGGAAGATGCTTGATGAGATATTCAAGGACTTATCTGAAAACAAAAAACTCATAACAGAGTCCATTAAATCAGGTCTGTATGAGGACAGAATCATTGGCACATGCAAGAGATGTTCCTCTAACCTGATAGTGAAAAAATCCAGAAAAGGTTCAAGATTTATTGGATGCTCTTCCTATCCAGAGTGTGATTTTACCCTTCCCCTCCCAAAGAGCGGAAGGATTGTGATCACTGATAAGCAGTGCAAGGAGCATGGAATATATCTTATAAAGATAATAAACAAAGGAAAACGCCCATGGGAGCTTGGATGTCCTTACTGCAACTTCATCCAGTGGCAGAAGAAGAAGGAGGAAGAAAACAAGAAATGAATCATGTTTTCTTTATGATGATTCTGAAGAAATCCTTCTCATCCTCCATCCTTACCACCTCATGATTGTGAAGCCTGCTCCATTTGGGAATGGTTTCCTTTGCAGTAAAATCATCCGCAATAACCTCTAATTCCTCTCCAGACTTCATTTCAGATAGTTTACGTTTTGTATAGAAAAGTGGTAACGGGCATACCTTTCCTCTCACATCAAGTTTCTCCATAAAACATAATTGTTTTTGATGATATTTCAATGTTACCAAAACAGAATAGTTTTAAGGTTAGGTAAACATATTCAAAGCATGGCAGTATCTCTTGCCCTTGCAGGAAAACCAAATGCTGGAAAGTCAACCTTTTTTAAAGCCTCTACTCTCGCCAATGTTGAGATTGCAAGCTATCCCTTCACCACCATAGATGCCAACCATGGTGTTGCCTATGTCAGAACAACCTGCCCATGTAAAGAATTAAAGCTTAATTGTGGTAATTGTAGAGATGGTGCAAGGTTCGTTCCTGTTGAAATCATTGATGTCGCAGGTCTTGTGCCAGATGCCCATAAAGGGAGAGGACTTGGCAACGCATTTCTTGATAATCTAAGACAGGCAAAAGCAATAATTCATGTGGTGGATGCCTCAGGAGGAACGGATATTGAGGGTAATATAGTTGAGTTGGGTTCTCATGATCCTCTTGAGGATATTGAGTTTTTTGAGCGTGAGATAACCATGTGGATCTTCGGGATTCTAAAACGTAACTGGAGTAGGTTAATACGAAAAATTCAATCCAATCCCTCAAAAATAGAAAGCATTATTGCTGAACAGCTTGAAGGGGCAGGGGTTAATGAATCCCATGTGAAGATGGCACTTTCCAGACTCGAACTCCCCAGACCAGCTTCATGGAAGGATGAACATTTAGTCCAGCTTTCAGATTTGCTCAGAGAGGAGAGCAAACCACTAATAATTGCTGCCAACAAGATTGACAAGGCTCCTGAAGAATATGTTGAAAAGCTTGTGAAGATTGGTGCGATACCAGTAAGTGCAGCAGCTGAGGAAGCATTAAGACTTGCGGATAAAAGTGGTGCCATAAAATATTTACCAGGAGATGCTGATTTTGAAGAAGCTTCAGACCTCTCAGAGCAACAAAGAAAAGCCCTCTTCAGACTGCGCTCTTTACTCAAGAAGTATGGAGGTACAGGTGTTCAGAGATGCATCAATGAGGCGGTTTTTAATCTTCTGGATATGATTGTGGTTTATCCTGTGGAGGATGAGAACAAGTTTACAGACAAAAAAGGGAGAGTACTTCCAGATGCCTTTCTGCTGAAAAGAGGAAGCACTCCCAAGGATTTAGCATATATGGTACATACAGATATTGGTAAAGGTTTTCTTTATGCTATAGACGCACGCACAAAGATGAGGATGAGTGAGAAGCAGGAACTTAAGAATGGAGATATCGTTAAGATTGTGGCAGTGAAATGAGAATCTCATGCTCCTCTCTGTTTCTCTGGGAATATAGTATACATGAGATTATGGAGATGCTGCTGAAAGCTGGCATCAATAGCGTGGAATTCTGGGTAGAAACCCCTGATTTCTGGATGAACAGAGGTGATGAGACCTCTGTTGTGATTCTTGAGGAGGCACTTTCCGTAATGCAAGGAGGATGTACCTTTCATGCACCAGTACTTGACCTGAACCCTTCTTCTATCAACGAGCATGTTCATGAGATTACCATAAAGGAAACACTGTGGTGTCTTGAGATTGCAAAAATTCTAAATGCAAGAGCGGTTACAATACATCCAGGAAGAAGAACTGTTCATCGTCCTCCAGTGGATGAAGACTGGGAGAAGTTTTTTAAGTATTTAAGAATATGCAAGAGGAAGGCTGATGAGCTTGATCTGAAGCTTTCTCTTGAAAACAGCATGCCAGCTATATCCAGCATGTGCTCTTCAATGAATGAGATGAAAGAGGTTCTAGATAAATTTCCAGGGCTTTTTTTCACGTTTGACATAGCACATGCATGCATGCACTCACAAAAGCGTGCTCTTGCCTTTATAGAAGAGCTTGGTGATAGAATGATCAACGTGCATGTAGCTACTCCTCACAATGGCAAACATTCTCCATCGCATCATAACAAGAACATGGATAAGGTGTTGCTTGCCCTCAGGGATTCTGGCTATGATGGCGACCTGACCATTGAGATTGATGATAAGGTGTATCCCATGCCTCTATCAAAAAAGGATAAGATCAAAGAACTCAGAGATGAGAGAGAGTATCTGGAAAGGATATTTGGATAGACTTATTATATAGTAAATAGTATCAATGAATATGGTAAAAGATGAGTATGTAGCCCTTATCTGCACTCATTGTGATTTCTTCAAAGAAGATGAAGATGAACAGCTTGAATGTGCTGCATTCAAGGTTTTGAAGAATATGCTTCAGAAAGGTATAATATCTCAGCAAGAGATAGAGGATGTTTTCAGATAGCTATCCTGTACTTGCTCAGGGTGTTGTGCTCAGAAAGCTTGAATCAGCTTATGTTTATAATATAGCTAATGATGAGCTGTATGAGTTAGATGAGGAAGCCTTTGAGTTCTTAAGAAAATGTGATGGAACTCATCTATTATCAGAGCTTGATGTTAGTGATTATGATGTTATTGAATACATGATTGATGAGGGTATAATAATAATGCAAGGTTCTCCTCAGCCAAGAAGAATAAAGATTGGAAACGCTGAGACCCCATCCCTCCGTTATCTTCTATTGAACATCACAGATAGATGTAATCTAACATGCAAGCACTGCTACTTGGGAGATGCGGGGAAAAAGGAAATGGAACATGAGGTGTTTGAAAAAGCAGTTTCTCAGTTCGAGGATATGGGTGGTATGAAGCTCATGATTTCAGGTGGAGAGCCCTTACTTCATTCCCAGTTCTGGAAGCTTATGGAATCCTTGTTATCATATGAACTAAGGGTCATCATTCTTACCAATGCAACCCTGATTGGCAGAGAAGAAGCGAGAAAACTCTCTGAGTATGTGGATGAAGTACAGGTGAGCATCGATGGTATAGAAACACATGATCTCCTGCGGGGCAAGGGTAGCTATGAAAAGGCTATTAATGCGATATCCCATCTTCAGAGTTACGGCATACCTGTTTCCATAGCCACGATGATACATGCATATAATGTAAAAGAATTTGAGAAGATGCATAGGCTTTTTTCTGACATGAATGTTGTTTCATGGAGCGTGGATGTTCCATGCATAGCAGGGAATCTTGAGAAGCATCAGGAGTTTGTTCTTGATATACAGAAGGCAGCAGATTTGATGAAATATGGTTTTGGTGGAGGAGCGCATGAAAGCACAGGGAATTACACATGTGGTGCGCATCTATGCTCTGTTTCACCAGAGGGCAAGGTGAGCAGGTGCGGTTTTTTTGAGCCTGTGGGAGATATAAATGACCTAAGGTCTGCATGGAAGAAACTTTGTGAGGAATATCTTTGGACACTGGATAAGCTGGAGTGCAGTGGATGCAGGGTGATTCATGAATGCAGAGGAGGGT
>CAZCRM010000131.1:0-4252 GCA_964501085.1 uncultured Methanosarcinales archaeon
CTCAGAAAAGTTTATAGGGGGTTGAAACTCTATTGATTATGGTGAAACTATGAGCAGTGAAATACAGGTTACAAGAGCAATAATGAAGGAATTCGTAGAGGATTTTACACAGAATATTCTTGAAAATGATATAATTATAGTGGGGGCAGGGCCATGTGGTGTGACTGCTTCAATATATGCAGCAGAGCTAGGTCATAAAACTGTACTTATAGAGAGAAACCTGTATGCAGGTGGAGGAATGTGGCAGGGTGGTTATCTGATGCCCAAGAATACGGTGAAAGCACCTGCACATACCATACTTGAGGAATGTGGTGTAACGCTTAAAGAAGTGGAAGAAGGGCTTTATGTTTGTGATTCCTTTGAGATGGTCTCGAAGATGCTGGCAAAGGCATGTGATGCTGGTGTAAAACTGCTGAACTCAACCAATGTTGAAGACCTAATACTCAAGGATGAGCATGTTGAGGGTGTGGTTATACAGTGGTTCCCTGCAAGGCAGATGCCTGAATTCATGACATGCATGGACCCAGTTGCCATAAAATCAAAGGTGGTGATTGACGCCACGGGTCATGACTCAGTGCTTGTTAAACGTCTGAGTGAGCAGAAGAAGGTACAGAAGCCTGAGGGATGCGGTTCACTCTGGGTGGATGAGGCTGAGAAGCAAACTGTCGAGCTTACCCATGAGATTTACCCTGGGTTAATAGTGGCTGGAATGGCTGCCACCTCAACATACGGTGCTCCACGCATGGGACCTACGTTTGGGGGCATGTTACTGGCTGGAAAGAAAGCTGCAGAACTTGCGCATAATAAGATTATAGGAAAAGAAGTACGAAAAGAAACCGTGGAAATTGAGACAGACGCCATTATAACCGAAGGGTAGAGCGTTTTTTCTATTTTTCCACGAGCTCTGCTCTTATCACCTTCATCACACCCCAGTCTCCCATCCATGTCTTCTTAGTTTCAAGGATGTTTATCCTTTTCTTATAAAAGGGGGCATCCAGTACAAGAGTTTCGTATTCTCCCCCCTCACCAGTAAGATGAATTCCATATCTTCTTCTAAGAGCTATGAGTTCCTCTATCATCTCTTCATCAAAACGTCTCCCAAGCCATGACTCATCCAGGCCTTGAGCTGCTACCTTCACCATTACTATATCCATACAGCTTATCATCTCATATAACAACGCTTTAGGGTCATGATGCCATAAAGGAGCATACATTCTGAGTCCTAACTCATCGCATACTCGCTTTACCCTTAATGCTTGGTATTCTGATTCAACAGCCCCTGCAACCACGCCATCCACCTTAACACTACTTAAAGCCTTTTTCAGGTCATCAAGCTCCTTTTCTTTCTCACCAGCAGTGGTCTGCAGAGTAAGCGGGATTCCGCAAGCTTCTGAGATCAGCTCTACAACATGAATATTTGCAGAATGGAACATGTACGAATCTATATTGGCAGGTTTCATGGCAACAAGGTTGGTAACCTCATGCCCCTGCTGCATGGCTTTATGTATAGCAAAAGAGGAATCCTTTCCACCTGAGATCAAAGCTGCCAGTTTCATCCTCTTTTATTAAGATGCTTAACTATTTATTATGTATGGTATGTAGTAGTAACTGAATGGCAAACATCGAGCTCATCATCTCGAAGATAGAGAATCTCATGTATCAAGTAACCTTTGATCCTGCTAAACGTACTGGAAAGGTTATAGCGAATATATCCATAATTGATAAAGAGAATCTTCAGACGGTGCTGGATTTATTCAGAATGGCATATAATAGTGGTTTAGCAGTCAGCCCTTACATTAAGGTAATTGAGGATATATTTGAAAAAGGAAAGGTAGGGTTGGCGAGTGCATGCAGTATCACCATCGATGGAGTATTGCTGAAATCAGGCATACCTGTTAAACCCAAATTTGGGGGTGTTGTGGAGATTCAGGAGGGTAGACCCTTAAGATTCACAGATATATTAACCTATGAAAGCACAACCATTGACCCTCTTGATGTGCTCATGTCCCAAGAACTAACCTCAATAAATCGTATGATAAAAACTGGTTCAGGAAAGATACTAGCGAATCTGCGTGAAGCTCCAATGGTAGCGAGAGATAGGATAGAGGAGGTGCTTGACTCGCTAATAGCGGCTGGCTTCTCATGCGTTTTAGAGGTGGGCGAACCCAATAGTAATATACTCGGTGTTCAGGTTGGGAGGGATAAGATGGGAATTGCTGTGATAGGAGGCACCAATCCCATGGCTCTTGTGCAGGAGCATGGTATTGCTATTGAAACACAGGAGATGTCAACGCTTCTTGATATTGAGGAAATGCACCACATAGATGATATCAGTTGATCTGCTCCCCTATCTTAACATCCAGAATTTTTAGGAATTCGTGCTTGGCATACTTTGGAATAAAGGCACCTGCTGCAATATCATGCCCTCCTCCCGTACCCCCAACAGCCTTTGCAGCCTCGCTCACAGCCTTGCCAAGATTCAATCCCCTCTTAACAAGATCATAGTTTCCTCTGGATGAAACCTTTATCATCTCCTCATCTTCAGACTCTGCAAAAGCAATTATTGGTGTGTTGTGATTTGTAAACGAGGTGCACATACCTGCAACTATTCCAACGATGGTCTCTCTGATTCTGTTCCCTGCATCAAAATACTGCAGGTTGTTCATCTGGATTATTCCCTTCTCTTTTACAAGATTCAACCCTTCAACAAGATTTTTTCTATGCTGATTTAGTAATGTGCATGCTTTATTAAAGGCTTTATCTCTGTCCCCCATGCATACCGCAAACCCTATGTCAGCGTGATCATAGCGTGCAGTAGCATTGAGTAAAGTAGAAAATTCAGATGCATCCCTCACCTCTGTTCCCTCTCTCTCCTGTTGTAAAGTATATACCTCGCCAATCAATCGCTGAACTTTATTAGGTGGCATGCCAGAGGAAAGACATAGTTGTATTAAGGCTGAGACTATGCGCTGTTTCTCTTCGTTTGTTAAATCTATCCATCGTCTCCATCTCTCTCCATGCAGTCTTATCCCTATGCGTTTCAGAAACGCTATACTAGCATCTTCATTCCCTGTAATCCCTGGTATATAGGGGTCGGTGGAGTACTGCAAAAGCTTAAATACAGGGCGGGTTTGTTTGCCAAATAACATTAAATCGTTCTCATAATGCAGCACACCCTCTCTGACACCTTTTTCCAGTATCGCCCTGTTAACCCCAACCAGTTTTCCATATCTCACATGCTGAAGGTCTCCCACCGCTCCCACAACTGCAAGGGCTGTGAGCTCATCCCCACCTCCAAGAGCCACGGATAGAAAATACGCAATCCCGCTACCTGATATCTCAGTTGAACCATTGATTCCAAACAGATGGGGATTGAGGTGGTAATCATAATTTCCGTTAGGCTGGTGATGATCCAAAATAACTGCGTTAATTCCTTTAGATTTTATTGTTTCGAGCATTCCGCTTCCTACATCTGTGAAAATTACAAGCTCAGGGTTCTGATTAGCTATCTCCTCAAGCACATTTGGGTCAAGCTGTCTGACAAAACGTAGCGTGTATTCCATGCCTATACTTTCAAGAGTTTTACCCATGATGGCTGCAGAGGTCAGACCATCAGCGTCGATATGCGATACCAGAAGAGAAGAGGTATGCTTTTTGATATACTCTGCTAAAAACTCAGCCCTTCTACATACTGCGCTTATTTTAGACATACATTACTAATAAAGAAGAGGAGGTAACCTTATTTCTTTGCCTCTTCTTTTGGAGGTATGGTTTGAGTTTTGAAGAGGTCGCTGATAATCTCCTTTGGAGCACCTGGAGCAGGTGGATTAATATCTGTGCTCAGACCCATGAGATGAGCTGCCAGAACCACAAGGTCATCTACACCAATCTCAGCCTTCATGTCATTCCTTCCATCTATGAGATTTCTTCTACAGAAAGGACATGCGCTGATCAGAACCTCTGCTTTTGTCTGCAATGCATCATTAATCCGTGCCTTGGCAATGTTCAGAGCAAGATCAGGAATACCAGCCTTGACTCCACCACCTGCACCACAGCACCTCTGCTCATGCCGATTTCTTTCCATTTCCACGAGTTTGACACCTGGCATGCTCTTCAATACTTTTCTTGGCTCTTCGAATACACCAACATGTCTTCCAAGATGGCAGGGGTCGTGGTAGGTTATTGTTTTCTCAAAGCTCTTTTCCCATTTAATCTTTCCAGCATCAAGCTGTTCAGCAAGGAATTGGGACAT
>CAZCRM010000132.1:0-4220 GCA_964501085.1 uncultured Methanosarcinales archaeon
AAGCTTAGAGATGAGCAGAGTTGAGAAGGAGACTGCCAACCCTATGGACACATTCAAAGTTTATCAGTTGGCGCTGTAACGCTTGAAGCTGTTAAAAGATATATTGTCAGAAAGGGAAATGAGAAGAACAAATACATTTCTACTAAAGCCAACCCAGGAACAAGAGAAAAGGTTGTTTGAGTTAGCCGATAACTGCTCTAAAATGTGGAACGAAATTACGTATAAGCGTAGGCAAAGCTTCTTTTCAGGTAATATGGACTGGGATACCGATGAGGAATACCATAAGTATAAGCGATTAATAGGTTCTGCAACAGCTCAACAAATCATTAGAAAATCAAATGAAGCTTGGAAGTCATATTTTGCTTTATTGAAGAAAAAGAAAGAGGGTAAACTTCCTTCCCATATCAGGAGAGTATCTCCTCCTGGTTATTGGAAGGATAGAAAGACAGGAAAGAGAGTTTTGAGAATTCTTGTAAGAAATGATTGTTATAAATTAGGAGGTGATGTACTAAAGTTTGGAAAAATGGAAATCAGGTGGAGAGGAAAGAACAAATGGAAAGGGAAACAAGGAAGGTTGGAGATTGTCTATGATGACCATAAATGGTATGCCTTCCAGCCTGTATCGGTTTTACCGATAAACCAATTGGAGATAAGAAGGCATACGTTGATCTTGGTGTGAGAGTTCTGATAATGGCTCAGATTGACAGCGAAGTGTTTGGATATAGCGCAAATCAACTGCTTTCAGACTGGTGGTATCTGTCAAAGAAGATAGCTGACCATCAAAGCAAACTGAAGGAAATAAACGATAAGCACACATCCAAAAAGTTGAGAAAACTATATAGAGAACGCAAGAGAAGGTTCAGGCATGCAATAAACACCGTTATCAGTAGATTTGTAAGGGCTATGAAAGAGGAGTCTCTGAAATCGTTATAGGTGACTTAACGGGAATCAGAGACAACAACTCGAAGGGCAAGAAGTCCAACTCGATGGTCCATAACTTCTGGAGTCTCTAATAAGTAGATAGAATAAGGATAACAGCAGAGAACTATAGTATCAGGGTTAAACTGGTGAACGAAGCTTATACATCCTCTAAATGTCCACGATGTGGTTCTACCATGGTGATAAAACATAAGAGGCTGTTCAAGTGCTTAAACTGCGATCTGGAAGCTCACAGAGATGCGGTTGGTTGCGTGAATATAGGGGTTGCTCCAAGTGGGGAACTCATTAACAGGGCAGTGCCCTCTGATTCTGAGGGTTAACGATGCACCTGAGAGTAAAAGCTCGATGTGGGTGCAGATGAGGGTGAAACCCACAGAATCAGGAACTTCACACGCTTCAGCGTGAGAGGATGTCAGGAAGATGATAGAGATGTTAATGCTGCTAAGAACATCCTTAAGTTTGGTCTAACTAAAGTGTCCAATAGGACGGGGACTGCTGTGAACCAGCCCGAACTACCGATGATAGCTTTAAGCTTGAAGGTAGAAGCTCCATCCTAAGAAATACTACCATCTTTCAGAAAGAACGGTTCAATCATTCTTTAAATTATTCAGATACGCCTCAACCTCTCTCCCATTCTGCAGAATTTACGGTAGATGTCTTTTACAGCAAGAGTAGCTAGAGCATTCCATGGGATCATCCTTCCATACGCCCTTGTTCTGCCTTCAAGTATTGCTTTAAGCACCTCTTTCTCATTTGGTTTAGAGTCTATCTCAGTAAAACCAAGACCTATTGTTTCGAGCAGATGTGAGTCGCTTCCCCCAACCTCTGGTTTTCCTAAGGACTGAGCGAGTTTTTTTGCTTTCTTGTTCTCTCCAAAGATACATCTTGAGTTGAAGGTTTCAATGGCATCCACCTTCACCTCTTCCAGATTACCTATACCTGTGCTCCTGAAAGGGTGAGGAGCTATGACCACTCCACCTCTCTTTCTGGCAATTCCTATAGCTTCAGAGGGCGTGAGATTTGGAGGGATGGCTTTTCTTACTCCAAGCACGAGAAGATGACCCTGTGTGGTTGAGACCTCTTCTCCTGGAATAACTATCAGAGGTAGGTCAAGTTCTTTCACCCGCCTTATAGCATGATAGCTTCCAGCCAGCGTATTGTGGTCACATATGGCAATGCCATCAAGCTGTTTTTTTATAGCATGTATGAGAATATCCTCCACTGCTATATTGGAATCATGAGAATAGTTTGAATGAATATGCAGATCAAAGCGCATAGTACTATGATAACAAAACCTTCATACGCCTTAGCCCCTCTTTAATACGCTCTTGCGAGGTGGCATACGATATCCTGATAAAATCCTTACCTGATTTTCCAAACGCTATACCTGGGGTGGTTGCAACATACGCCTTGTTAAGTAAAAGCTCTGCCACTTCCTCACCGCTTCCATACTCACTCACATCTGCAAAAGCATAAAAGGCACCATCAGGTGTATTGCATTTTATACCTATCTCACGTAACCCTTTTATTAACATATCCCTTCGCCTCCTGAATTCCCTGACCATGTCTGTGATAAAGGACTGATCTCCTTTAAGAGCGGCAATACCTGCATGCTGTACAAAAGAGGTCGCGTGACTCACAGAATGAGAGTGAAGCTTTATCATTCGATCATACACATATTTTGGTGCGCATGCATATCCCAGTCTCCAGCCAGTCATGGCATATGCTTTTGAAAAACCATTAACGGTTATTGTGAGATCCTGCATACCATCCAAAGAAGCTATGCTTATGTGTTCTTTATCATATATGATTTTTTCATATATCTCATCAGAAAGCACCATGATATTATTGTCAATTGCAATATCCGCAATCTCCTTCAATATCTCCTTGCTGTACACTCCACCCGTAGGATTGCATGGTGTATTAACTATAATAAGCTTTGTGTTTTTTGTGATATACTCGCTCAGCCCTAAGGGCAGAAAACCATTCTCCTTGTCTGTGGGTACCCACACGGTTTTTGCACCTGAAAGCTGTATTGATGGGTGATACGACACCCATGCAGGATCGAACAGAATGGCTTCATCTCCTTCCCTAAGGACAGAGAGTATGGTCTCAAAGATTGCCTGTTTTGCTCCAGGGGTGACAATTATGTTATTCTTATCTGCCTCAATCTTGTTTTCTTTTCTAAGCTTCTCAGCAATAGCCTGGCGCAGTTCAGGTATACCTGGCGAAGGGGTGTAATGGGTATCACCTCTGTCCAAAGAAGCTTTTGCTGCTTCGCAGATATGCTTTGGAGTATTAAAATCTGGTTCTCCCAAGCTGAAGCTTATAACATCCTTTCCCTGCTGTTTTAAATCGCTGGCAAGATTGGATATCCGGATGGTTGCAGACTCTGAAATATTTTGCAATCGACTTGCGGTCATTCCTTTAATCTTTTCACCATTTTTACAGCAGCCTCAACAGCCCGTTTGGCATATTCAACTCGCTCATAGGCATCAGGTCTGCTCATTCCTGGTCCAGAAATTCCGAGGGTCACAGGTTTATTATATTCAAGGGCTAAATCCGCTATCTTTCTTGATGCATGCTGTACCACTATCTCATCATGTTTTGTAGCCCCCTGTATAACACAGCCTATGGTAACAACCGCATCCACGCTATCATCTTGTATCAGCTTCTTTACCGCCAGAGGCATGTCAAATACCCCTGGAACATAGAATATCTTTTCAACCGATGCTCCAAGAAAAGCCGCATGCTCCTTTCCAAGAGCTTCCATCTGGATTGTGATATCCCTATTGAATTCTGAAACCACAAATCCCAGTCTAACCTTTGTTTTATCCATAACTAAGGTCTTGCCATCACAATCTCGATTGTTGAGACACTAGATTCACCTTTTTCAGATGTGGTCTTTTCAGTGTCGATTCTTATCTCCTTTATTCTGGCATCTGTCAGAAATCTATTTTTTGAAACCTCAGCAGCATCAACAGCCCTTGATATCGCTCTTCCTCTTGCCTTTATAGTTACCTCATTCGCACCATTATTGAATTCCTTTACTATAGCAAGAACATAGTTCATTAACGGTTTTTTTCCGATATATACCACGTTATCCTCTGCCATAACCCTATCACCATTTTTTCTTTGGTCTTCTTCATCTCTTCACTCTTGCAGGTTGATTTTTCGTTATTCCTGCGGTATGCTATGATTGTTCTAATCCAATATATAGTTATCCACACTACCCAGTCTACGCATAACCAAAAAGTCATTGACCAGCTTGTCTGAACTTT
>CAZCRM010000133.1:0-4174 GCA_964501085.1 uncultured Methanosarcinales archaeon
CATTTTCGGTTAATTACCTTTTCAAAGGAGTCCTGGATGAAATAGAATTGTTCACTCCCAGAAATCAAGCACCGAGCCACCTCTGAGGAACTCAACACTCACGAGTGAGCCCACATTAGGTGGAGTATCTGCTCCCCCTGTAAGCTCACCTGGCTCCTGTGATATGTCAAATATACCATAGAACCCTATATATGCACCATCATCGAGTGTTTCACCATCTGCAAGTATGCTCGATAAATCATCAGCAGTGAGGCTTGCAGCATCAATGGCATACATCGGCATGCCTAATGCTACTGAGTTCTTATACTCGAGGTCATAGAAATCAGTAACATTGCTGTCTCCTATGACAAGCTCACGGCATACCCAATCAGTGGGCTTGGTGCCATGGTGGTCTTTTATTGCCTTTTCAATGAGCTTTCTCTTTGTGGCAAGCTTGACTTTCTTTATAAAGTCCTTGCTTACCTCCTGCACTGGATAAATCATCAGAACACCTCCGTTCAGTCTCTGAATTTGATTTCCTCAACTTCTTTTCTTTCCTCAGTTACTTGCTTTGCCCCTGTAACCCCTGCTCTGGGTTGTGTTCTGCGGTAGTTCCTGAATCTCCTCATTTCAAAAGCACCTCCTCAGCCCTGAAGTCCCACATGCACTCTTACCATATCAACAAACTGTGGGATTTCAGCAAGCAACATGCCCACTGCAAGCACTCCGATGAATGGTGAAACTCTGCCTATTCTTGCAAGATATATCAACGTTCCAGCAGTCAGCCCTACTATTGCTATTGTTGTCAGGGTGGACTTGACAAGGTAGTCCTCGGCACCAGTTCCCTGATAGTATCTATCAAAGAACGCCTCAACCATATTATGGAACACAGTGCCG
Source organism: uncultured Methanosarcinales archaeon (assembly GCA_964501085.1). Lineage (GTDB taxonomy): Archaea > Halobacteriota > Methanosarcinia > Methanosarcinales > Methanoperedenaceae > CAZCRM01. The sequence goes on from CAZCRM010000133.1 coordinate 877, forward strand.
CCGAAACCACCTACGACAAGTCCACCCATCGAATCAACGGGTGTTATTGCCATCTACTCACCTCCCAAAAGGTAAGACAACATTTACACTCTTGGTGTTACCTTACCCTGAGCGATAAGCTCGAGCTTGCTTCTGTAGTTCTGCTCTGTTTTCTTATCGCAGTTCTCCTTGTAGTATGACTTCAGGTTTGCTATCTGTGTGGCATCCGTGATACCGAGCTTTTTAGCCGTCACTTTTGCCCACATGTCGGACATTCTCTCACAATCAAATATACTTACCATACTCTATCTACCTCCTTAACTTTTTTATTTTTTACTCATAACCGTATATATATTCTCAGTTCAGACTATAAGCGTTATGATATAAAAACTTTTCTCTTAGCTCCCAAAAATCTTCCTCAGTACTCCTATAACCCAGTTTTTCTCGGTTTTCTTTTCACATGTGTTTTTATAATACTCCTTCAGGTTGTCAATCTGTTTTTTATCCTTTATGCCTATCTTCTTTGCGGTTGATTTGGCCCACTCCTTAGCCATCTCCTCACAATCAAAAACCCTCAAAACAGCCTCCCCAGAATACTTTTCTTCTCCTTACTCTTTGATAGCTGTTTCAGAGCTTCTCTTTCTGGAAAGTTTTTCTTTAAATCCTTTAACATCTGTGATATGATGTCAAGAATCTCAACAGACTTATCTATATCTCCTCTGCACACAGGACATTCGGTGAGCGTCCTGAGGTGTTTGAGATTATAGGATAGCTGAGAAATAAGCCCTATTGAACCATCCATCAACTCATCAGCAAGCCTGAGCTTATCCCTCAGCTCCTTCGGAAGTGTATCATTTCCTTCATCTACAACATCTGTTCCCTCCTCTGTATCCTCATCCTCATCAATAAAAGTAAGAGGCGGCATCACTTAGTACTTGCAATCTTTTCCTCAAGCTCTTTTCTTTTCTTCCTTTCTTCTTCAAGCTCTTTTCTCAGTCTCTGTACCTCTGCCTCATAGCTGTTCGGTGCTGTTTCTGTCATTGGAATACTTCTTTTGGCTTCCAGCTGCCTTTTCATTTCCAAAACTCTTTTGGCTCTGCTCTCCCTGTATGCTCTACCGAACCCGAAAAGGAAATTGAGCATGAATGCTCCTGCATTCATCACCTCTTCATAGCTTGCCTCACCGACTATTGCTTTCCCCAATGTCTCTCCAGCTTTTGCTACACCGACACCAGTAGTCATTGCCACCTTTGCAGCATCTTTTCTATCCATCTTCAAAGGGTCATCGATAACCATCAATTCCCCTTTCTGTATTCTTTTCGCTAACTCTATTGCCTTACTATCCACTTCTTCTTTATTTTCACTCATGTTATACCTCCTCTGCAACTTCTTTCATCTGCTCCATGAGTCTGTTAAGGTCATGTATGAGCAGCTCAGGTCTGCCACACTCAACAACTATTATTACTTTCCTTTTATTACTGCTGTTCTTGAATACCTTTTCAGTCGTTACGCCATAGTTAATAAGCTCCACCTCATACTTCCTGAACCAGCTTTCAAGCATGTTACTTACTGCATCAACCACTCTGCTCATCAGTTTTGGATTCTGCATCAACCTTTCTATAATACTCATGTCATCACATCCTGAACAACAACCTGCTTATCAAATCCTTAGTACCTATTCTGAACTCCCCTACAGGAAGTTTCAGGCATATTTCCTTATAGCTTTTAATAACCTGAGATACATCAATAACAAGCGTATTTCCATCTTCTTTAAAGCAATCTTCAACTTTACCCAAGTGTACATACCTCCTTACCTTCCTTTGTTTCTACTTCATCACCTTCATCACTGCCAAGCTTAAGTGGTTCAAGTTTTTCCTTCTGTTCTTCTGGTTCTTCTTGCTCTTCTTCTTTTTCCTCTGTGACTTCTGTTTCTTGTTTTCCTTCGGAAGACTTCGCTCTGAACACTCTTATCTCTCCTGGCTTACCACCACCTGCTTTTTTAACCGTCACATCCATTATTCCTTCGGAATTCTCCTCAGCAGGTGGTAGTCTTGTTTTTTCATATCCATATTCCTCAGCACCACTCAGTCTCCTTCTTTTTCTCTGACCTATGCTACGCATTCTTTCCCTTCTTTCCTCTCTGCTTGTTACTAAATCAAGAAAATGCAATATTATGTCATCAAACCCACCATTGGTTACTGTTTCTCTTACAATATCAACCTTTGCTGCAAAATCAACAACATCCTGACTCGGTACCCTTGCAACCTTGACAAGTGTACCAAGATTCTGTATCTTGTTTGAATCCTCAAGCAATGATTCTGGTACCTCAATATCACCGAGCTTAATCATCTTCCCTTTTCTCTGCCTGCTTTTTACGCCATTATAAGCAAAATCATAATTCGGCTCCAAATCACTCGTAACTATTTCCGACTCAACAACCTTACCCATAAATATTTTCCTCAATAACCATTGCCCACCGCACTGAAAAGTCTCCTCAAGCTTCTCTACCGACGGCTTCCTCTTAAACTTAACCTTTGAAAGCCGCCACCTGTAGTTCTCATCAGGACGATAACTGACTGACCAGTGACTGAATAATCCCATTAGAATAACCTCCTAAACCCTGACTTTTTCTTTTTTCTCAGCAGAATACCGCAGCTATTCAGTAATTCTTCTATAACATCCGAGAATGACAAGTCATTACCTTTAAGCTCGCACAACTCTTCGTATATATCATCTCGTATTGCAATAGTTCTTGACATTTTGTATTACACCAGCCTGACTTGTCTTATCAATATAATTATTCATATAGATGATTATTGGTATTTATACTTTACGATTACACCTATGCACCACATTTATGTATTACATTTATGTCTTACAAAAACCAAACACAAAAAATAAACCTCAATGTAAACTCTTAAAGCACACATGCCTGTAAGAACAGTACTCACACATCTCAGACTTCTCTCTTTCAGGTGGTACTGCATTTTTTATGACATCTAAGCACTTCTCAAGCCTGCTCAAAAATCCTTCCTCATCAGCAGGTATTGCTACATCATCACAACTCTTACCTAAGAACAGCACTCTTGTCTCCTTAACATTTATCCCGTTCTCCCTACATAATATACTGTAACCACCGAGCTGCATATTAAGATATGTATCCCCTTCATTGATATAACTCTCATAGCTCCTTGACTTAAAGTCATAGAGCTTGCCTGTATTTGTCAAAAAGTCAAACCTTCCTTCAAACCCCTTACTGCTTGTCAATCTCATCTCACCTATCCCTCCATCTATCTCTATTATATTATCCAGATACCAC
>CAZCRM010000134.1:0-4066 GCA_964501085.1 uncultured Methanosarcinales archaeon
AGTAAGAAGAGCCTGATATTATCTGAGTTTTATCCTGTTTCCAAAAAGTATTGTTGGGTTTAGAAAACTCTTACAATCTTCTTTCTTATCCTGTCTCAAGAGGATTTCCAAAAATACATTTGTATCCACTAAAAACATTATCTCCACTCCAAAGCTTTATGTTGCAACTCAACAGAAGTAAATTTCTCCCGTAGCTCAGATAAACCCCCTTCCCAGTCAAACTTAAATTTTTTCACCTTGATTTCTTTGCCCCTGTACTTCTTTAGCAGGAACTCGACGTAATCTAAAACCTCTCTCCTCAAATCTTCAGGAAGCTCTCGCATTTTATGCTCGATTTCCTTTTCATACATGGTCTTACCTCTCTTTTTGTGTCCTTATCTATTTCTGCTTATTTAAAGGATGTCGCCTATGGGATATGTGAAGTTTGCCATTGTCAAATTTGGACGTGTCTAAACAGAGCTTGATAAACTGCTTAAATCCTATCAAGAACTGGAATTCTGTAAGTTTATACTCCACCATAAAAATGAGGTTGGAAAATATGCTACGGTGGACAGGTCTGCTATAGTCATCCGAAATCTATATATGTCAGTAACACTTTTATTGTTATTAATAATACTAAATATGAATTAATTCGTATTTAGTATTAAAGAGGTGGTTGAGATGGAAGATATGAATACCATAAAAAAAGAAGTTGAATCGATTGTGGATACAGCAATAGACAGAATATATGGACAGAACTACAGGGTCAGAGATGCCTTTAACTGGGCAGTCGAGCAGATTAGAGATCAGCACGGCGAAGGATACCATGCTCTTGCAATTCTTGAGGTGATGTATCCAAAACTCGCTCCAAAGGAACAAAAGCTTCTCTCCATGTGCATACCATGCGGTGACCCGATGGACTGGTAAAAGTTTTTTTATTTTTTTAAAAACTATGAACCTTTCACCGATACACCACAGGATTATAAAGGTACTGGTGGAGCATCATCAAACCACATACAAACCAATGAAATGTGAAGAGATTGCAAGATACGTCAATCTGAGCAGTGGTTACATAAGAAATCAGATGCTGATACTAAAAAACCTCAAGCTGATAAAAAGCGTGCCAGGGCGTAAAGGAGGATACATACCAACAGCATGCGTGTATGAAAAACTTCTATTCCATGAAGATGAAGAGCTTCAGATATATCAAAACAAGAGATTGAGCAGAGCCTTACTGAAGGAAATACAGTTAAGACCTCCAAACAATGGCATACTGCATATCATAGGTGACATCCATGACTTTAAGGTTGGAGACAGGATAAATATAGCATCAAAAAAGCTCATTGTCAGTGGTGTAGTGGTGGGTAGAGATGATATGAGTAATTCTCTAATCTCTTCAATAGAGGTATTATTTCTCAGAAAATGAAAGAAGTAAAACTGTGGTTAAAATCCCTGGAGAAACGTGTTACAAAAGATAGATGTGTTAGCGACCCTGAATACTGGAGCAGTATTGCCAGAGAGTATGATAGAAAGGTGATAGCAAACGGCAAACTGATCGGAAAAATCAGAAAATATGTGAACCGCAATACCACTGTTCTTGATATCGGAGCAGGAACAGGTTATCTCACTCTGGCTCTTGCTCCTGCTGTTAAGAGAGTCATAGCAGTTGAACCTTCTGAAGCAATGCTCAACATTCTGAGAGAAAAAGCCGAAAAACTGAACATACACAACATAACCTATATACCCGGAAAATGGGAGGATGTGAAAACAGATAAATGTGATATTGTATTAGCCTCGCATTCCATCCTGTGCTCACACGATCCTCTCAACTTTTTCTTAAAGATGTATGAATATTCCAATAAGTACATATTCATTATAGTCTTTACAGATTTCGATGCCATCAGTAGAAAAGTTTCTTTTCCAAGCTATGTTCTGCTTTATAATATGCTCTGCAGTCTGGGAGTATATCCGAATATCGAGATATTCAAAAGTTACAGAAGATTCTTCTTTAAGAGCAAGGAAGATGCTGTTACAAAATTGAGAGGACGTATAAACAAGAAATATATTCAAAAAAATATTAAAAATATTAATGGAGAGCTGTTTCTGGATATAGAGACGAATGAGGTAATGATGTGGTACAGAAAATGAACATGATATTTTGTTGATTTTTACTACACTATTTTCAGCTAATTATTTTTCAGTTTTTGCATTAAGCTCATTGTAACATGGAATGCAGTAAAGCTTGTCCTCCACCTTTTTTAGCCTTGTTTCCATCACAGCTTCACCACACCGCATGCATGGTATTGATTTGTGTATCTTTGCTTCTGGAGGGAGTTCAATCCTGACCTCTTTTATATCAAACAGTTCGTTTTCGTTCATATTCAGAATGCGGTCAATATTGTTCTGTTCATCTTTGTTCTGATCATCTTGGAATACGTTTGCTTTTAAGCTTATTCTTACTCCTTTTCCGTGTGGTCTGAGTGCAAATGTGTATACGTTTTTGCCATAGTCCTTAAAGATCAGATTGCCTTTACCAAAGGTGCATCCTGTGATGTACTGTACTGCATCTACTGCACAGGAGTTGTTTTCAACGATAGCTACGAGTTCTTCATCTTCAGAGCGCAGGGCATTGATTCGCTTCATACCAGCTTTTGCCACTCTATACCCTATAGCCAAACCCATGCAGAGATGCCCGTGAAACTCTACAACCGCATGTATATCACCCTGCATCAGAGTAACCTCAGGACAGTATGGTTTATAAGCCTTTTCGTATTTTTTGTGCTATTTGATAACACTTATATTGAAATATTTAATATCAAGTGTTTAAGGAAAAGATTTATGTAATATTAATTCATATTAAATATAGAGAGGTCAGGTATCCCGATGGGAAGAATGAGGCAGGGCTAAAGGTGTTGGATAGGAGGCAGTATGAAAAAAAGAATGATGAAGAACAGAATGGAAGAAATAAAACAGAAGGTAAAGGGGTTCTGTGAGGACACACAGGCTATAAGCCCGATCATAGCAACAATTCTGGTGATTGGGGTTGCTGTGGCTGCTGGTGTTGCGCTATATTTCTGGTTCGATACATTCCAGACAGGCGCACAAGGACAAGTGGAGAATACAAGCACAAGTTCGATGAATATAATGGTGGAAAAGTCTTTAGGAAATGATGTGCTTAAGGTTTCTCTACCAGTTTCTACATTTGAATATTCCTCAACCATGGTAGATGTGGATAACGATGGTAAAATCTATCGTCCAGAAGCATCAGGTAACTACAGTGATTACACTCTTCAAAAATACGGTTATGTAAAATATAAAAACAACTGGCGTGATGAGAGGTTTATTCAGGAGATTCCAGTATATATAAAGAACAATGGTCCGACTGAACTGACTGGTGTTAAAGTAAAATATAGCAAACTTGCCAGTACGTTAAACTTTGTACTACGCATAGACCGTGATAATAACTATCAGCTTCTTGATATCAATGGAAACCCAGTACATGTAATGATAAACAATACAGGCGTGTATGAAAATAACAGCATCTCATATTATTTCAATGAACCTTCATATGCGATGAATTACTCAAATATCACTGACATCATCACTGACGATGCCTATCTGCCGATTGAAAGCAGCATGTTTAAAGACAACCGCACCACCTCTACAAAATTATATGATGTAGACGGCAACTCAAGATATGGTATAGCATATATAAATGGTGTTAAGACTGGATGGAACACTGCAAGTAGCTTCTTTGCCAGTGCTTACAAAAAAGGTCTAAACGACACAAACTATGATTGGGCTAAAGAGAATCTACATAATCCCGTATATGAAGTTGGCACCCTAAAGCCAGGTGAAAGCAAAAAGATATATACCTACTATTATCTTGCTTACTTAGTGCCAAGTGACTGTACCACAGGTGACTCTTTTGCTGACTGTACTATTGAACTACCAATTACGGTGTCCACTGACCAAGGGCCGGCTCAAACAGTAATAGCTAAGCTTCATTTAATTGACGAAGATACCACATAACAAAATCTCCTCTACGCCATAGGTCTGCGTAAGTGGGGGCGTCAATGCCCCTCCT
>CAZCRM010000135.1:0-4041 GCA_964501085.1 uncultured Methanosarcinales archaeon
TTATGACTTGAGCCTTCCAAGCTCAAAACCCGGGTTCGAATCCCGGTCGGTGCATATTATATGAAAAGAATCCTCATTACCAACGACGATGGAGTGTATTCCACAGGGTTGAAGGCAGCGTATGAGAGTGTACGGGATCTTGGAGAGGTAGTGGTAGTGGCACCTAACACCCAGAAAAGTGGCGTTGGTAGAGGAATCTCCATATTTGAGCCCCTTCGTGTTTCTCTGGCAAATGTTAATGGGATTAAAGCTCATGCTGTGGCAGGTACACCCACTGATGCTGTGATTATAGGAATCTTCTCCATAATGAAAAGAATGCCTGATCTTGTTCTTTCAGGTTTTAATGTTGGGGAGAATGTTAGTACAGATACTGTAACCACAAGTGGTACCATAGGAGCTGCTCTTGAAGCTGCAAGCTATGGTATCCCTGCCATAGCAGCATCCATTCAGGTCATGGATGAAGGCGAGAAGTTCGATGATCATAGTATGTATAGATATGATTTTGATGTTGGGATAAAACTTCTGAACAGAATCGCAAAAAATGTACTCAAACATGGACTTCCTGAAGGTGTGGATCTGCTCAACATCAACATACCAAGACATGCTACGATGGATACTGAAATCGAAATCACAAGGCTGGCGAGAAAGATTTTCATCACAGGTGTGGAAGAACGCCGTGACCCTAGGGGCAGACCATATTACTGGATCAACGGAGAGTTGATTCGGGATGCGGAAGAGGGAACCGATGTAAAAGCGGTTATGAAAAAAGGACACATCTCGATAACCCCGCTCTCTCTTGATTCCACTGCAAGGGTGGATTTCAGAGAAATTGAGGCATTGCTTTAAACATACCTTCTTCTTGCCTCGATCTCCTTAACCCTTTTCAGCACTTCTTGAGCGTTGTTGAAGCTTCTGCAATATCCTTTTTTGAAGGCTTTAATAAGCTCTTCATGGTTCTCATGCGTGCTCTCAAGGGTCTGGAAAAGCACGTGAATATCAACCCCCTTTGCCTCTATGGTGTTATCAATATATGCAAGACCAAAGTCTATAAGATAGAGTTTTCCATCTTTAAACAATAGGTTGGATGTGGTTAAGTCGCCATGTACTATTCCGCATGCATGCAATCTCCCTACAAGCTCTCCTGCCTGTTCGCAGAGCGATGGATTGATGATATCTTTAAGAGGAATACCTCGAATGTATTCCATTCTGATTTCAAAATCAGTGACATCTCTTATTATAGGGGTAGGTACGCCATGTCTTCTCGCCTCAGATATCAGTTTTGCCTCATTTCTTGTTCGTTCCTTTCGTAGAGTTTCATCGATCTCCTTCACCCTGTATCTTTTTTTAATTCTTGTTTTGATAATAGTATCCCCTTCAAGAGCTATCACAGCTTCAGCACCACTTGCAACTATCTCCATGTAACCTCCACATCATCAGGTCTGTAGTTGGGCTTTACTTTGGAATCTGAGATTGATATGCTATACCCTGATTTATGCATTAAAAGACCAAGATATGCTATCATGGCTCCATTATCTCCCATAAAACGTTTCTCAGGTACATAGAAATTAATGCCCCTATCCTCGCACATTGTTTTTAACATCTCCACAAGCCTTGCATTAGCACCCACGCCTCCTGCCAGAAGCACCTCGCTTTTTCCTGTGTGAGCAGCCGCCCGCTCTGTAACCTCCACAAGCATGGCAAAGGCAGTCTCCTGAAATGAGTAACACACATCGTATAGCGAATATTTTTTTAATGATTCCTGGGCAGCAGTTGTAAGTCCTGAGAATGAGAAATCCATGCCCTTTACAGTATAGGGCAGAGGAATATATCGTTCAGCCTTTTTTGCCAGCTCCTCTACTTTTGGTCCTCCTGGATGAGGCAATCCTGCTGATCTTGCAAACTTGTCAAGGGCATTCCCTATCCCTATATCCAAGGTTTCTCCAAAAATTCTATAATACCCTGCTCTATAAGCAAGTACCTGAGAATTCCCCCCGCTAACATATAACGTTACTGGGTCTTTAGCTCCAGTTCTCCATATCCCCACTTCGATATGGGCTATACAATGGTTCACCCCTATGAGTGGTATATTCATGGATAATGCAAGGGATCTTGCAGCCGTAGCTACTGTACGAAGACAGGGACCAAGCCCAGGACCCTGGGAAAAAGCCACTGCACTTATATTTTTATTAGCTTTCTTGAGGGTTTCTCTGATTACCTCTGCTATGTGGTTTGCATGATGCTGTGCAGCTTCACGGGGATGAATGCCTCCTGTTGCAGGTTTGTAACTTGAGGTGGTTTCTGAGATCACATCGTTCTCATCAACCACTGCAGCACTGAGATTCCATGCAGTTCCTTCAATTCCAAGCACATATATGCCTGACATCTCCTAACCACCTTTAATCGTAATGTAACCATAATCATAATCTTAATTGCCTACAAAATGTCTCTGCTGTTATAACCATATTTTGTAAAAATAATTCTTTCCTTAAGAATATGAATCTTTCATTTGGTCAATACAGCAGGAAGTGTTGAACGTGTAGGTAAGGAAAGAACAACATTCATTTCCTTGAAATGGGTTTTCTGTTTCAACAATTGATAAAGTTTAAATATTATAAAAATAATCCTTTATCCCGTTAATCACATTTCAGAGGTGGTGCTCGCATGAAACATGAGAGTATAGGAGGTATCTGATGGAAAAAAATCAGAAAAAGTCATTCATAGCAAGTACATTGGTAACGCTTGTTATTGTTGTTATGTTGATTCTTTCAGGACCTGTTAGTGCAGTTACAGTTTCCATCAGTGGTCTTTCAGGATCGATTACGAAAGGAGATTTAAAAACATTTTATATAAATGTAACTATAGAAAATACGGATCAATATGTCCCTATCTCTAACATTACTTTAAATATTACTGGAGCCACTACAATACAATGTACGTTTTATTCAAATGGTACAACAATATCATGTGATCCAGCTATTTCTTCTGTTAGTTTAGACAGCAGTAGCAGTACGAATGTAAGTAACTATGGATACGGTTATGGCTATGGTTATGAGGCTGGGTATGGCTATCATTATTTCGGCTACGGATATGGCTATGGTTATAGTGGAAGTACTACCTCATTCAGCTATAAGATAACTCTCTCAACAGCCAATTTACCAACAGGCAGCTATACAGCAACCGCTTCTCTCAACGCAGAAGGTCCTCTTAAATCTGCTACCTTCACATCTTCTTCTGCGTCCTTCACAATAGTGGCGCCATCCGCTGGAGCACCCTCTGCTGGAGGCGTTGGTGGAGGGGTGGTCACCTCAGAACCCTTTGATAACATAGCAGTGTATGATAGGAATGAAAGAAATCTCATTGCCAACACACCTGTTACGTATTCGTTCACCAAGCCCAAGCTTGGTGTATATGAAGTTGTGGTTACAGGCAAGGAGAACGAATATAACATCGCCATAAGGGTTGAAGCATTGAAAGGCACATCAAAGCTTGTATCTTATGCACCACCTGGTGTAGTGTACAAGAACATCAACATCTGGGCTGGCACAAAGAGGATAAAAGAGGCTTTGATAAGATTCAAGGTTAAGAACTCATGGATAACCAGCAACAACCTTGCTGCTACCGATATTAAGATGGTCAAGTGGGATGGTAGTAAATGGGTACAGCTTGAAACCACACAGAAAGCAAAGGATGACACCTATACCTACTACGAAGCAAAAACAAGTACCCTGTCGATATTCGCAATAACAGGGCTGAAAGGCGGAGTGATGCCAACCGCTACACCAGCAGGACCATCTGTTACTCCAGCAGTTACCACACCAGCACCAACAAAGACTCCAACCGCAACACCCACAAAGAAGAAGTGGATACCCGGGTTTGAAGCAACAATAGCTATAGCAGGTATTACACTGGCAGTATTATTATCCCTGATCCGGGGTAGAAGGAGATGATGACCAGCTAAATCATCATCTCTGTTTTTTAAATCTATAAAATCTATACTAAGCACTACGTTTTTAACATTTCATACACATACTCTGCAATATG
>CAZCRM010000136.1:0-4011 GCA_964501085.1 uncultured Methanosarcinales archaeon
CATGATGATACCTTTAATGAGAGATATGCCAATGTGGTGAGAATCCAGAAAATCAATGGTGAGAGCAGAGTGGTACCATGCTCGACCTGAAAGGGCTTTCTCAGGAGTTTGATGCCAAGCTCTCTGTAATAAAATCCTATGATATAAAGCATCATGAAGCCATCCATGAGTACAGACATGAACTTGAGAGACTGAAGGATATCAATATTAATATGAACCAAAGGCTTAATAGGTATAGTGGAGCAAAGCTTCTTGAAGTTGGGAAACTCATCCGAAGCTTTCCATTTAAATGGAACAGTAGGCATGAGGCGATAACATGGGTGGATTCTGTTCTCTCAGGAATATGTGTTGGAGCCGTTGACGGGAGCCAGATATACTCCAATAATGAGATACCTGTTGCTGTAATCCAGACCTCTGGTGTATTCAACAGGCATACCAAGGATAGCGATTACAAACAGCACACAAAGGTGAGAATACTCACCCCTGATGAATTTGAGAAGGAAAGCGTGTATTCTTTTGGAAAAGAGTATGTTGATGCACGCAGGTTTTCCATGGAGTGCGAGCATGCCATGCAGTTGATGAGGGAGCATGAAAATATCTATACATTCTTAGATGGAGGTCTGCTTCTTTCCCATATCAATGTGCTGAACAAGAACATCAGAGATATTTATATAAAGGCGATTACCCGGCTTCTTGAAACCTCTGAAAATCTACGTAATCCTGTTATTGGTTTCATGGATGCTACCATGCCAAGAGATATAACCTTAATGATGCACCTGCTTTTCGGGCTGAAAAAGAGCAAGCTTTCAGATACCTATCTTTTCTCGAACCTCTCATGGGGTGAGAGAACAGCTTCTTTTTTGTGTGATAGAGATGACAGGAGAAGCAAACACTCTGCCTCAGTACTGGATAATTATGGCAGGTTCAGGGACAGGATAGCTTTTTTTTATATAAAAATAAGTAAAGCTCTTCCTGCAAGGGTTGAGTTTCCTGTCTGGGTGTATGAAGAGGGTATGGTGGATAACATTGCAGACATCGTAAGGGCTGAGTGCATTATCAGAGGTGGTTATCCAGACATTCTGATGCGTGCACATGAGACAGCATTAATAAGGATGAGCGAACATTCCTTATTCTATGGAATGCTTGAAAATTTCTGTAAAACGCATGGAATAGAGCTACATAAGAGTGCGAAGTTCATTCATAAGATGATGAATTGGTGAGATGATGATAGGAAACATCATAAGGGTGGATGATGCGGTTACCTACATTGCGAAGATACCTCCTGATGCTCATAAAGAGAGAGTTGGAAGACTGGTGAAGATAACCAAAAAAGATGAAATCATCGTGGGTGTGATAAGGAATATTGTTCATTCTGTTAAAGAAGAACTTATTCCTTATATTGAGCCTGAGATGCAGCCGAAATATGCCCCTTTTAATGAGGATTTCAGGAACAGCTATTACATTATTCATGGGCTGGGGAGAATCATAGACAAAGAGGTGAGGTATGATATTGATTCCCCTCCTGATATTGGAGATAAGGTTGATGTGCTTACCCCTGATGAAATAAAGAAGTTCCATACCATTAATAATAAGCCAAGCATAGCCTATTTCCATACCAACAAGGAGCTTGGCAGGAATATTCTCATGAGCATAACCAACCAAGTAGAGGAGCAGTATCCAGAATGCAAAAGCATGCTTAAACTGGTTAGAAAATATCTGGAGAGGGTATAGATGATTCTCGGTACAGTGAGTGATTCGGATGATAATGGCTTTACCTTTATCTCAAAGCAAAGGCTACCCAAGGGTCTTTTTGTAACCTATAATGAGGAAGGAAAGCGGATTTTATGCAGGGTCATGCATGCCAAACCATTGAATCAGTACCCTCAGGAGTTTCTCATGGATATCAATATTGAAGCAGATGAGATCTCAAGATTTTATGGTCTTGACCCAGAGGATTTTAAATATTTTTTATATTCTGCCATGGTTGTGGGTTATTTTGATAAAAGTATGGGAGAGTTCATAAATCCGAGGAAAAATCCTGCATGTGGAACGAAGATTAGGTTGGCTGATGATGACGTTCTTAAAGATATCAGCAAGGTAAAGAAGGGGGAGAGGGGTTCTGCGTTTATAGGAACTATTCTTGGATGCGAAACTGAGGTTGTGCTATCTGTGAAGGAGATGGTGAGCCAGCATGTATCGATAATCGCCTCAACAGGTGCAGGAAAATCATATACTGTTGGAGTGCTGGTTGAGGAACTTTTAAAGCCCTATAATATGGCTCCTGTTCTAATCTTCGACCCTCACGGAGAGTATTCTTCCTTAGCAGAAATCCAGAACCTGCCTGAGTTCATAGAGGGTGATTATAGACCAAAGGTCAAGATAATAAAGCCAAAGGATATAAAAATCAGGGTAAGCGATCTTTTGATAAGTGATTTTATCAGCATAATGGATGATGGTAATATGTCTGATAAGATGAAAACTTTGTTCAGATTAGCCTTTAATAATCTCAAGGAGAACAGAAAAAAGTTATTCACTCGCAATGAACTAAGGCAGGAGATTGAGGGTCTTCGTGACCAGAGCAACGAAAAAACCATTGATGGCATTATCTGGAGGTTTGAGAAGCTCTACGCACCCATATTCGATGATTTCCAGGGCATTCCTCTTACTGATTATTTCAGGATTGGGCAACTTACAATAATGGATGTATCAGGTATTGAAGATATGTACCAGCAGCTTATTGCATCAGTGATGCTTCGGAGGTTGTTTGATGCAAGAGTGGGAACTGAGAACCATATTTATGATGAATCCCATGTTGATAGATTTTTACCCTATCCTGTATTTGTGGTTATTGAGGAAGCTCATAGGTTTGCTCCCCATGCTGGGGAAGCGAAATCAAAAAGTATTCTGAAAACTATACTTGCAGAGGGAAGGAAGTTTGGTATTGGGATATGCATGGTTTCCCAGAGACCAAGTAAGCTGGATGCAGATTCTCTTTCTCAGTGCATGACCCAGATAACCATGCGTATAATCAACCCTACTGATCAAGAGCATATCGCCCAAAGTATTGAATCTGCAAGTCGTGACCTCATAGACGAGCTACCTTCTCTTGCGAGGGGACAGGCTATCATCTCGGGCGTGGCGATAAACACCCCTACCTTAGTTAAAATTCGAACGAGGCTTACAACTGATATCAAAGGCAGAAGCAAGGACGCACCGTCTATATGGGTGGCTCAGAAAAGGTATGAGAAGAAGTACGAGATACCAGAGATAAAAGCTGATGAGGAGATGGATATTGGGGTATGAGACTTTTCTATGGAAAGAACAAAAAAGTTAAAATTATTTACTGAAAAGCTTTTCCAGAGAATACACTAAAGCTTCGAGTCTCTCAGCAGGAATGCCCACGATTAGTTCATTGTCCTCAAGCTTACCGTGTTTTCTGCTCCCAGAGCATGCCAGAGATACCTGTAACCGTTTTGTATTCATGGTATTGGCAACTATATCCCCGCACAGACTCTGTTTACCTGAAAAACCTGTCTCTATGCGTCCACCTTCATTATAGAGGTCAGCCTGTACAAGCTGCATTGCCTGCTTGGGATTGCATATCACAACAACAACATCAGGTGAGAAGCTTGCAGTATCCAAGGGTGCGTACATTATCACCTTTGATCTTCGTTCAATCTTTGGTACCAACTGCATGGTATTTCTTGAGGCTTTGAGGGATGCAAAGGCACCGAGCTTGTAATAAAACTCTCCACTTGCAACGTTCTCAGGCAGATCCATAAGACCCATGACAGCAGCTCCGCCTTTACATTTCTGTTCTTTTGCGGTTGAGTAGAATTCTGATTTGTTCAGGCGGGCATACTGCACCATCTCACAGTGCCTTGCCTCTTTTCCTTTCTCAACATGCTGAGGAATCTCGTTCTGAAATGCTACACCGACAGGAGAACCTCTCAATTTAAGTATGTCTATCATTCTCTTTGCAAGATTGTTGTATTCCTGTGTCATCTAAAG
>CAZCRM010000137.1:0-3986 GCA_964501085.1 uncultured Methanosarcinales archaeon
GGATTCATCTTAACTACCACTCCATCTGCATAGCTTAAGTTGTTCATTTAGTTTAACTTCAATGGTTTTCGAAGGATAGACTCTGAACCTGTAGCTAAGCATTTCTCAATAACCTCTTTATAACATCATCGTATGGTTCTCTTGGACTTTTAACTCATCTAACCTTTTTTTCTCTTGAAATGTGAATGTAGTTCCTTTTTCCATGTTATATCATACGATATATTATACTTATCAGCTCTCATCTCCACACTTTCGAATGGAGACTGCTCGCAGATGAAGTTAAAAAGCTCTTCAAAATAATTTTGCCGTGAAGTGATAACAAACTAATTTTGCCGTGAAGTGATAACAAACCAAAATTCATCATTGACAAAGGTTCCTAGTTGACTGACGCCCTGAAAAACCTTAACTTAAAAGAATATCAAATCTTCGGTAAAAGAAGTAAAGTAGAATCAGTATTTTCCTCGCTAAAACAGAGAATCAGAATATTCTTCCACTCTATAAGCTGTTTAAATCCAATCAAGAATTGGAATCTATTCTGCAAATTGTTTATACTCTACTATAACCAACTGAGATGGAAACTATGCTAAAGTGGATGGTCTGGAGAAGCTGACCCAAACATATTAATAATCTTAATTATTACAGATAATGGGATGACTGCAGATGAACTGATGAGAGCTGCCATGGAGTCTGATGAAGCCTTCACTAAGGAATTTTCAAGAACTATCAAGGAAGAACTGCATATGAGTGCGGCTGAATTTGCCAAGATTTCTGGCATACCACTGAGCACAATCTACAAATTGTTATCAGGTCATCGAGAGCCAAACATGAAAACTCTAAGACAGATATTCAAAACAATAAACAAGATAGAAGGAAAGGATAGAAATTTTATAGCGGTTATCGCAGCTCGTCCTGTATTAGATACCATAACCGAGAAGAAGCTCAAGGTCCATAATCAGCTTCTCACCATCAGAGAATACTCGGCAACATCTGTTGAGGATGCAATAATAGCTGCTGTGAAGGCTGAGAGAGAGGGAGCAAAAGCTTTAGTATGCGCTCCTATAGTGAGCACTACTGTTGAGAAGGTGGTACGTATCCCTGTCGCTACGATTATGCCAAGAGATAGCCTTATCAAGGCTATTGAACTTGCAGCAAGGAAGATTGAGTAAAGAGCATTACCATTATATGTTTTAAGCTAATAGTATATATCATGAAACTGCTTGCATTATCTGACCTTCATGGAGACTATTCCTATGTAGATGAGCTTCTCAGGAAAGCAGGAGATGTGGATGCAGTATTGATTGTAGGCGATATCACCAACTTTGGACCTGATGAGCATGCTGTTGATCTACTGAAGAAATTCAAACAACCAGTGCTTGCAATCCCAGGTAACTGCGATTACCCCACCCTTACAAAGCTTTTGGAGCAATATGCCATCAATCTTCATGAGAATAGCTATACCATGAAAGAACTAACCTTCGTAGGTTTAGGGGGTTCTAATCCCACCCCGTTTAACACCCCATTTGAACTCTCAGAAAACGAAATAGCTCAAAAAATAGAAAAATTGTCGAAAAATCTAAAGGGAAGAGGGATTCTGCTATCCCATGCACCCCCTAAGAATACCATGGATGGTGTGGGTGGAAGAAACGTTGGAAGCGAAGCACTAACTAAATTTCTGGGAGCTTTTGAGCTTGTTGTGTGCGGGCACATACATGAAGCAAGAGGTTCAATACGTATAAACAATACCCTTGTGGTGAATCCGGGAAAAGCTTCGGATGGAAAGGCTGCTCTCATAACCATAAACCATGAGATATCTGTAAGGTTTATAGATGCATAATGATTAAGATCGCTGTATCAGGAAAAGGCGGTGTTGGAAAGACTACAATATCAGGAACTCTTGCACGATTTCTGGCAGGAAAAGGCTATGACGTTATAGCAATTGATGCAGACCCTAGTATGAATCTTGCCTCTTGCTTGGGTATAAAAAATCCACCCCCTCCTCTTACTAAATTTAAAGAACTCATTGATGAAAGAGCAGGAGGTATAAGTGGAGTTTTCAGACTCAACCCAAAGGTGGATGATATTGTTGAAAAATTCGGAGTTAGGGGAAAGGATAACGTTAAACTGCTTGTTTTAGGAACAATTGAGAGGGGGGGTGAAGGGTGTATGTGTCCAGCAAGCTCGTTCTTGAAAGCGCTTCTCCGTCACATCATCTTAAAGACCAACAGTGTGGTGATTCTGGATATGGAGGCAGGGATCGAGCATCTTGGCAGAGGTACCACAAGAGGGATAGATATCATGCTAATTGTAGTTGAACCAGGTAAAAGATCGATAGAGACTGCTAAGAGAATCAAGGAATTAGCGCAGGAGATAAACATCAGACGATTTGGAGCAATAATTAACAAAGCAAGAAACGATGTAAAAGAAATCATGAATAAACTGCATGAATACTCTCTCCCTGTAGTAGGTGTGATACCCTATGATACCTCCCTTATTCAAGCAGATATTAATGGAGTTGCACCCATTGATAGGGGTGGAAAGGCTGTTGAAGCAATAAAGCAATTGTGGAAGAAGATAGATGGACAAAACAGATAGAATTCCCTGTGGATGTAAGGGAATCGATGAGATGCTTGGTGGAGGATTTGAGAAGGGTATAGTTACCCAGATATATGGAGCATCTGGTACAGGTAAGACAAATATCTGCATGCAGCTTGCTATTGAGTGTGTAAAAAGCGGTAAGAAGGTTATTTATATAGATACAGAAGGCTTTTCTGCAGAGCGATTCAAACAGATAGCAGGAGAGGATGCAAAAAAGATAGCGAGCAATATAATCCTATACCAGCCTCTCAGCCTGGAGAATCAGTATTCTGCGATAATCGATATTGAAAAGATTATTAACGATAGTATAGGGCTGATCATCTTAGATTCAGCATCATTTTTTTATAGGCTTGGGCTTTCTTTTGATGATTCAAATGAAGAAAATCTGGCACTCAGGCGCGAGCTTGTGAACCAGATAGGGATGCTTCATGGGATAGCAAGAAAATATGGTATTGCTGTGCTCATCACAAATCAGGTTTACAGGGATGTTTCCACAGGCGAGCTGTGTCCCATAGGTGGTAATGCACTAGAGCATCTGTCAAAAACCATTATCCTGCTTGAGAGAACAGGGATGTCAAAACGAAGAGCAATACTCAAAAAACACAGGTCAAAGTGTGAGGGCATATACTGTGACTTCACGCTTACAGAAAAAGGTGCGGAATAGATGACATCATTTTGGTAATAATAATGCTCATGTAATGGAAAGATATATATTTCCACACAACAACATCCAACTGTGGAATCTGTCGTTCTGTTCAGCAACAAAAAGGATCATAGGGAGGCTGCGAGAGATATAGTCCAGCAGGCTAACTCATGCCTGAATTTTGAGCCTGACCTTGCTCTATTCTATGCTACCCTAAAATACAACGGCAGTTTTCAAGCTATGCTGGATATATTTCATAAGGAGTATGGCGACATTCCACAGATTGGTGCCTCGGTGGACGGTATGGTCTATCCAGAAGACATGCACACTGATGGCGCTGCTCTCGTGCTTTGCAGGGATAAAGATGCAAGAATTCGTGTGGAAGGAATTAAAGAAAAAGGTGCATTAGCGTCTTCAGAAAAACTTGCAAAAAGAATAAAATGTGAAAAGGGCGTAATTATTCTGCATTTTCCTCTGGTGCGTGTACCAAGCGTGCTCAAATCAGCTGAGTTTTTTGCAAAAGGGTATTATTATAGTAAGCGATGTAGAGGTGCAGATGAGAAAAAACAGCGAGAATATGCGGGAAAATTCGCAGAATATTGCGACAAAGAGAACATATTTTACCTGCCTCCCACTATTCTAAATACATTTGCTAAGCATACACATTATAAAGTTCCGATTATAGGTATAAACGTTCTCCATACTCAAGTGAGATTTAACTCACCCCATATATTCTGTAATTTTAAGG
>CAZCRM010000138.1:0-3982 GCA_964501085.1 uncultured Methanosarcinales archaeon
CAATAGATTCAGGGGTAAGGGTTTACAAGGATGTCCCTCAGAACTCTACTGTTATCTGACATCCTCTCCACGACTGAAGTCGGGAGGTTCCCAACATGGAAACTTCGGTTGCAGTCGAACTGCATAAGGGGTGTGTCAGTCACCCCAGCTCGGAAGGGATATACCCAACTTAGCTTAACCAGTTATTGTTAGGAAGGATTATATACTTTACGGTCTTAGTGTATGACATGGAACTCACACAGAAGTTCAAATTAATGAAGCTAAATAAGATGAAGAAAGAAGTACTTAATACAACTATTAACAGGTTCAAAGAATGTGTAAATGAATGGCTTAAAGCAATTGATGAGCTGGGAGAGTACCCGACAAGAGGAAATGTTCATGCTTTTGCTTACAAGAGGGTTAGAGAGAAATTTCAGGATTTGCATTCTAATGTCGTTCAGGAAGCAATGAATAGAGCTATCGAAACTTATAGGAGTTGGCTAAGAAACCCAGATAAAGGGGAGAAACCAGTTTTCAAAGCAGATATTATTAGTTTTAAAGCTGTGGATGTTAAGGTTGATAGACATTTTATTAATGTTCCTCTACTATACAATGAAAGAATCTGGTTGCCGATGCATGTCCCATCTAAGTTAAAACGGTTTCTCAAGCTCAAACATGGTAGAGTTCAAATCTCTTGTGGGAAAGACTGCTATGTTTTCATAAGCTTTGAAGTTGAGGAACCCCAACCTTATGATCCGCAAGGGTGGATCGGTGTTGATATTGGCATAAACCACATTGTTGTTATCTCTGATACAAAAGGTAGAATTAACAAGTTCTACAACAATGCTATTTCATGGAAAAAGGCAATGGATTGTAGAAGGGATGGGTTGAAAAGACTAAAGGATAAGAAAATCAAGAAAAGTGTTTGGAGAGTTTTAAAGAGAAAATCCAGAGAAGTTAAGAATAAAATGTCTTACATTAACCACACAATTGCAAAGGAACTCGTTGAAATGGCTAAGCAGAGAAGATATGGGATAGCTATTGAGGGATTAAAAGATTTAAGAAAGAATAGTAGGAAAGTTGGAAAAAGACATCGCAAGCGGTTGCATAAATGGGCTTATAGAGATTTAATTCAAAAGATAGGGTATAAAGCCAGATTAAATGGTGTTTCAGTAGTTTTTGTAAATCCTAAGAACACCTCAAAAACTTGTTCAAGATGTGGTTATATCAGAAGTAGAATTACAGGTAGATGGTTTAAATGTCCTAAGTGTGGATTTCAACTTGATAGGGATTTGAATGCTGCAAGAAATATATCAAAACTTGCCGCAATTCCTCCTACCAATAAAGGCTTCCTTGTGACGGAGGTGTAGTTGTGAGGTGAGCCATGTGCGGTATAGTGGGGTATGCTGGAAAAAGACAGGCTGTACCTATTCTTCTGGAAGCACTAAAGAGGCTGGAGTATAGGGGATATGATTCAGCAGGGATAGGAGTGCTAACAGATAAGGGTCTTGAGATATATAAAACCCAGGGAAAAATCTCTGATCTTGAGGCAAAGCTTCCTGATATTAATGCTTACTATGGCATAGGTCATACCAGATGGGCGACCCAAGGTAGACCTACAACACGCAATGCTCATCCACATGTCTCAAATAATATCGCTGTCGTGCATAATGGCATTATTGAGAACTATGATGAGTTATATGAATGGTTAAAGGATGAGTATGAGTTTGTTTCAGAAACTGATACTGAAGTGTTAGCTCATCTGGTTCATAAACATTACAGTGGTAATCTTGTTTCTGCGGTGAGAGAGGGTTTGAAAAAGGTTAAAGGTACGTATGCTGCAGCCTTTCTCTGTGAAGATTGCAATCATATAGTGGCGATTCGAAAGGAGAGCCCTCTTGTAGTGGGTATAGGCAAAGGAGAATACTTTGTCGCCTCTGATGTCATAGCTCTGCTGAAATATACCCGTAATGTAATATATATGCAGGATAACGAGATTGTTGTCTTTTCCTCAGACTTTATTGAGTTTTTTGATTCTGAGGGAAAGCCAATCAAAAAGGATGTGGAACATGTTAAGTGGGATACTGAAGCTGCTGAAAAGGCAGGGTATCCTCATTTCATGCTAAAGGAAATACATGAACAGGTTAGCTCTATTCATGATACCATGGCAGGGAGAATCTCTGAGCTTACAGGTGATGTCATGCTGAATATCTCTTTTTCTAAGCAGGAGATAACAAAACTTGATAGGATAGTTATAATAGCATGCGGTACCTCATATAATGCAGGGCTATTAGGTAAATACCTTTTTGAGGGGCTTGCGGGCATTCATACCGACGTTGAGATAAGCTCTGAGTTCAGGTACTCAAAGCCTGTGCTTGGAGATTCCACACTAATTATAGCCATATCCCAGTCAGGTGAAACCGCAGATACCATTGCTGCAACAAGGGAAGCAAAAAACTACAATTGCTCAACTCTTGCCATCATCAATGTGATGGGTACCACGCTTTCCAGGGAGGTTGATGATACTGTATATACAAGGGCTGGTCCTGAGATTGGGGTGGCTGCAACCAAGACATTCACCTCGCAATTAATTGTATTATACATGCTTGCCATATATTTTGCGAGAGTGAGAAAACATATGAGTGCTGAGATGGCGAAACGTATCATTATCTCCATGAAACAGCTCCCTGGGAAGATACAGCAGATTCTGAACAATAAGGATTTCATAAACAAAGAAGCAATAAAGATTTCAAATGCAAGAGATGTTTTCTTTCTGGGTAGGGGGATTAATTATCCTATTGCTCTTGAAGGTGCCTTAAAGCTTAAAGAGATTTCCTATATTCATGCCGAGGGATATGCAGCAGGTGAACTGAAACACGGCCCTCTTGCCCTCATCTCAAAAGAAACCCCTATCATAGCTATTGCCACTCCTTCAAATACCTATGAGAAGATGCTCAACAACATCAAAGAGGTAAAGGCTAGGCAGGCGTATGTTATGGCTATAGCAGATATTGAAGATACTGAAGTCGAAAAATACGTTGATGTGGTTATAAAAATACCTTCAACCCATGAGCTATTGTATCCTGTTCTCAGTGGTATAGTGGTGCAACTTCTTGCCTACTATGTTGCCTCTGCTCTGAAATGTCCAATTGATAAACCCAAAAATCTTGCAAAGTGTGTGACTGTAGAGTGACTCATAGAATCACCTCGCAAGGAAACCCATTATTGGTGGGAGGAATTGCAAGAATTCAAAAGGCTTAATATTTTAAAATCAATGTAGATTCAGGTGAGACCTTGAGAAAGACTGTGTTGCTTAACTGTTTGCCCTTAACTGCGAAGAAACAGCAAATTCTCGATAGCTTCTTTGCTGAATACCTCAGGGTTCTTGATGAGACGCTCAAATACCTTCCTAATGCTAAATCCTCTACTGAATTGCACCATCTATCATACTCAAACATACGCAAAACCTCCTTTCTTCCTTCCGATATTGTTCAAGAAGCCCGTAAGGATGTTTGGGCTAAACGCAAGACTGTAAAAAATGGATTTAAGCGATGCAGTATAAGGCTTAACAAGAGATGGTTTAAGTTCTTTGAGACCTGGAGAGGAACTCCATGCTTTAAGATCACATACTCTCCTCACAAGACCTTTGTAATCCCTGTTAAACGTGATGGTGGCTATGAAAGATTCGAAGAGTTTCTTGAAGATGGGTGGGAAATCAAGTCCATCTATCTGCTTGATGGCAAAATAGCTGTGAGCATTGAGAAAGAGTATCCAGAACCACTTAATAATAGGAGATTTATTGTAGGAGTTGATATAGGCTCTTCCACCCTTGCTGCTGTAACGATTCTCGATTCTCAAAGCGGTAAGGTGGTTAAACAGCTTTACTTTGGTAGGGATGTTGCTATTAAGCAGAGAAGATATGAAGAGAGGAGAGCTAAGCTTAAATCTTATGCTGATAAGGGTTCTGAAAAGGCTAAGAAATACTTGAGAAGACTCAAACGCA
>CAZCRM010000139.1:0-3911 GCA_964501085.1 uncultured Methanosarcinales archaeon
GAGGGGTTACTTATCCCTGATAACATAATAGATGAACTCATTGAACCTTCTTTGATAAACTCCATGGAGAAGCTTGAGAACTTTCTCAATTACAAATTCAGCAGACTTGGGTGGAATATTGATGTTGCTTTAAAATATGATAATGATTCCTTTCCCAGCCATGTGATGATAGAGATAAAGGGCTCATCTCAAGAAATTAGGTTGATGGCTAAAATGCTTTCCCAGTATCTTGTGAAGAACTCCAACCTTGAGGTGAGGTCAGTGATTAACTTTGATGGCTGCATAAAGGTTGAATTAAGTTCAAACAAAAAGAACATAGAGAGTGTGGTTACATTTTTTGGTGAGATGCATGAGGTAGTGAAAGCCATAAAAAGCAACCCTATATTCTGGAAATCCCTTGTGAGCAGGCATGTGTTGAGCAATTATAACATGGTAACGATTCACAGGAATTATTTTGAGGATGTGCTTGCTGGCAAGATACCTATGGAGATCACCATAGAGAATCTAGCAAAAAGACCGATACCTGAGATACCGTTAAAAGAGATGCTCTCTCTGATAAAAGAGGTTTATGAGATCTCACGGATTGTTGATAGGGTGGAGATAGACAATGAGTCTATAATATTGTATCATAATTATAGAAATAAAGAAGCAATAGATAAACTAAAAAAGAGTCTTGTGATGCTTCTTGAGACCAATGGTCATCTGTACGATGCAAGATGCACCTCTAACATGATTATGCTCACCCATAGACCAGATGTGGGTATAAGAATCAACCAGATTGTGGAAAATCTAAGAACAAGTAAAAGCAGTTTTGATAAAGAGCTTATCATGTTCGTGGCTTTTCTTAAGGGTCTCAAGGATATGCCAGATATAGCATTGTCGTTATCATCATTGGGAAGAAGAACTGGTATGTCGCTGATGCGGGAATATGAAAAAGAAAACAACATCATAACATGGGATTTGCATACCTTCAAGAAGGCTATTGAGATCATCGATTCAAAACTTCACAGAGAGAGTGAATGCAAGCTTGAGGAGAATAGCATGAGGTATATCATAAAGAGATGCTGTTTTGCAGAAGGGCATGAGTTTGATCCCTATCTTTGCTATACCTTCAGGGAAACCTTCAAAGGAGCGCTGAACTATGCCTTTGGAAATTCAGCACAACTTGAGATCAAGAGATTGTTATCTCATGGGGATAATTTTTGTGAGGTGCTGATACGAATACCGTAAAGATATTTTGACTCATGATTTCCTAGCACATACCCTTCTGCGTTTGCTTATCAAATCTTTACTTGCTTGTAACATCATTTGCAGAATGCCATATAGTATAATATCTTACTTTAAAAATTGCATAATTAAAAACCGCTTGAAGTGAAGCGAAAGCGGCGCATTAAGAAAAATAGAGATCATAAAAACTGGTTTATGTCTTTAGGTTATTGTAGCAATAGGCTATAAGAAGGTAGTTATATCTATTTTTCTCATATTCGTCAATAACTCACATCTACAACCAAAGAATTGATATTATTCTCAGGCGCCTCGCTGCGCTCGGATTGCTGCATGATTGAAGTTATGCCAGATAACGATATTTTTTTGAACACTGTACCTCATGTTTTTTGTTTTTTGGCATGATATGTTATTTTCTATGATGATTTGTTACTATTATGCCATTTTTTGAGTAATTGCATCAACCTATTGTCAAATATTTTTTTACTGTTGTCATTGAATTAAAACATATTGAAGGTGGTAATAATGAATGTTAAATATATTGTTGCGCCTCTTATTGCTGGAGTAGGTGGTATTGGGGCTGCCTATCTATTCCCTCAATACAGTTTCGCAGCGTTCTTGGTAGGATGGCTATTCCTCATTCCAGCAGCCTTTGTTGTATACATGGTTTATGGACTCTGGAGATACATGATGGAAAGAAAGCACAGAATCACTGTGGTGGTAAAACCAACTCCTACTATGAAAACCATACGGGAAGAATCTCTCAAGAAAAAAGGATAAAAATAGGCTGAAGCCATGATCATTACAAGACATATCTCTCTGGACTATGATTGTATCCAGAAGATCGAACCCCTTGTGGAGAAGCATAAAGGCAATTTCAGCGCTGCAATAAGGGAGATCATAGATCAGGCAGGAAGATGTACCTTTAGTCATTCATGTGCAATAGACAGTTCTCTGTTCAAATGGATGTTGAAGGAGACCGAGGGGTTACTTATCCCTGATAACATAATAGATGAACTCATTGAACCTTCTTTGATAAACTCCATGGAGAAGCTTGAGAACTTTCTCAATTACAAATTCAGCAGACTTGGGTGGAATATTGATGTTGCTTTAAAATATGATAATGATTCCTTTCCCAGCCATGTGATGATAGAGATAAAGGGCTCATCTCAAGAAATTAGGTTGATGGCTAAAATGCTTTCCCAGTATCTTGTGAAGAACTCCAACCTTGAGGTGAGGTCAGTGATTAACTTTGATGGCTGCATAAAGGTTGAATTAAGTTCAAACAAAAAGAACATAGAGAGTGTGGTTACATTTTTTGGTGAGATGCATGAGGTAGTGAAAGCCATAAAAAGCAACCCTATATTCTGGAAATCCCTTGTGAGCAGGCATGTGTTGAGCAATTATAACATGGTAACGATTCACAGGAATTATTTTGAGGATGTGCTTGCTGGCAAGATACCTATGGAGATCACCATAGAGAATCTAGCAAAAAGACCGATACCTGAGATACCGTTAAAAGAGATGCTCTCTCTGATAAAAGAGGTTTATGAGATCTCACGGATTGTTGATAGGGTGGAGATAGACAATGAGTCTATAATATTGTATCATAATTATAGAAATAAAGAAGCAATAGATAAACTAAAAAAGAGTCTTGTGATGCTTCTTGAGACCAATGGTCATCTGTACGATGCAAGATGCACCTCTAACATGATTATGCTCACCCATAGACCAGATGTGGGTATAAGAATCAACCAGATTGTGGAAAATCTAAGAACAAGTAAAAGCAGTTTTGATAAAGAGCTTATCATGTTCGTGGCTTTTCTTAAGGGTCTCAAGGATATGCCAGATATAGCATTGTCGTTATCATCATTGGGAAGAAGAACTGGTATGTCGCTGATGCGGGAATATGAAAAAGAAAACAACATCATAACATGGGATTTGCATACCTTCAAGAAGGCTATTGAGATCATCGATTCAAAACTTCACAGAGAGAGTGAATGCAAGCTTGAGGAGAATAGCATGAGGTATATCATAAAGAGATGCTGTTTTGCAGAAGGGCATGAGTTTGATCCCTATCTTTGCTAT
This sequence comes from uncultured Methanosarcinales archaeon, assembly GCA_964501085.1. Lineage (GTDB taxonomy): Archaea > Halobacteriota > Methanosarcinia > Methanosarcinales > Methanoperedenaceae > CAZCRM01. The sequence continues at coordinate 3,313 of CAZCRM010000139.1, forward strand.
ACCTTCAGGGAAACCTTCAAAGGAGCGCTGAACTATGCCTTTGGAAATTCAGCACAACTTGAGATCAAGAGATTGTTATCCCATGGGGATAATTGTTGTGAAGTTATTGTAAAAATACAAAAGGGGGATGAGAAACATGGAAACTCTTCTTGAATATCTAACATATGTTAAAGGTGTAGGGTATCTACTCGTAGTAGCATATCTACTGGCATTTCTGACTTTCTGGCAGCTTATGCATACTAGAAAAAAAGAGATCCTTCGGGTTGCCTCTGTGATTTTAATAATGTGGGTGGCATTCGGTGCAACCTCGGTTGCTTTAATGAGTCACGAAACTACTTCTGAAACAACTACTTCTGAAGCACCAGAAATAACATTCTCAGAATCTGTGTTCCCAGAATACTACAGTAATGGTACTCCTGCTACCATCACAGCACATCGTGTTGAAAAATGGCTTGCAGTCAACACCTCAGGATATCTTCCCATCACCTACGCAACTACTGTAGACTTTCATAAGATTATGATTGGCAAGGTTAGCTGCAGGACATGCCATCATAACAGTGATGAGATTCATGCATGCAGAGACTGCCATTCTGCTCCTT
>CAZCRM010000140.1:0-3883 GCA_964501085.1 uncultured Methanosarcinales archaeon
TTATTACTACATCTACCTATAAAAAGCTGGACTCGTGGGGTAGTCAGGATATCCTGGCGGGCTTCGGACCCGCAGACCCGTGTTCAAATCACGGCGAGTCCGTTACTTTTTGCTATCTATTCCAATCATCATTAGCATCTTTTTCCCTTCTTTAACATCTTCTATTGAAAACACCTCGAGATTATAAACACCTTGGAAATCAAGCTCTTTCAGTATGTTAAAATCCACAACACCCTTGCCAGGAGCGCTATGAGAGTCTCCCCAGTATTTCTGGGTACTCACACCATTATTATCATGAATATGCACATGAACAACATAATCTTTAACCTCCCTGACAAACTCCCTAAGCTTAGATTGATTACCTTTGCAGGTCAAATTAGCGTGACCTATATCCAATGTTACCCCAACATTATCTGAGTTTATTCTCTCTACTGCCTCTATCAATTCAAAGGCAAAACAACAGAGATTCTGGGTATCTGTAGCTTCCTTGTTTTCCAGACCAATAATTACATTTCGCTCCTCAGCAAATTTTGCAAGCTCAGATAATCCAACCACCATGTTTTCAAAGGATGCTTTTCTGTTACTGTTTATTCTCCCAGGATGCACAACCACAACGCTTGATTCAAGAATCTCTGCTATCTCAATGCTCTCAGTGAGAAGCCTGTAGTTGCTTAACTTTGCAGTATCCACCCTTAGCTCACGAGGATAGTTTGGAGCTTCGCTGAAATAAGGAGCATGGATCGAGGTAGAGATATCATATACTGAAAGCTCATCCTTAATTCTTTCAATCCTGCTTTTCAGCAACTCATTTCCTTTATAAACTCCAAGTTTTGGTATGTATAACTCTACTGAATCCACTTCTTGCTTCAGTTCAGGAAAGCTACCTGCAAATGAGGACGCACCTATAATCATTTTCTGTAGAGTCCTATTATTTTTTCGCTTTTTTCCATGTCTTCCTTATATCCATTCTTCATCTTTTCACATCCATCTTAAAGTGATTTTTAAATCATAACAATTATGTATCTGTATAGAGAAGATAACACAATGCTTAGTATAGATGATAGAGCGATTAAATTTATAAAAGAACATCTTAATAACAATACTAACGCTGTGCGCATATTCACAAGCGGTGGTGGATGCTGTAGCAGGTTTGAGATTGCCCCTGTTAAAAAAGCCATTTCTGGTGATGCTGTTTATAAAAAAGGTGGAATATACATATACATAGAAAAGGAGCTTGCAGATAACTCAATTAATATAACATTTGATGAAAAGAGAGGGTTGATTATAGAGTTTAAATAGAATTAATTCGTATTCTTACGAAAGGAGAGAAAGAATGATTGGTATTTCAAAGCTATATTGTGGAACAGTTGAACCCTCGGATGCCTTAAGATATGGGCGAGATTCCAGCAGGTTACCCTCACATCTATTGCAGTTCTCAAAAGACAAGAAACCTGTTGTGGTCTGGAACATGACAAGACGGTGCAACCTTCGTTGCATACATTGTTACTCTCAATCACAAAACCTTGAATATAAGAACGAACTCACCACACAACAAGGTAAGGAACTCATCGATGACCTAGCAAGCTTTGGCACACCAGTGATACTTTTTTCAGGTGGCGAGCCTCTCATGCGCAAGGATCTGCCTGAACTTGCTATGTATGCAAGATCAAAGGGGATACGTGTGGTGATATCGACGAATGGAACATTGATAGATGAAGATACTGCAAAACTTTTGAAAGAGATAGGTCTTTCATATGTGGGTGTGTCGCTTGATGGCATGAAGGAAACAAATGATAGGTTCAGAGGGGTTAAAGGCGCATTTGATGCCGCATTAAACGGTATGCGTAACTGCAAAGATCAAGGTATTAAAGTAGGTCTAAGATTTACCATCAATCGAAGAAATGTTAAGGACATACCAGCAATATTTGATCTTCTTGAAAAAGAGGAGATTCCTAGGGTTTGCTTCTACCACTTAGTATACGCAGGTAGAGGGTCAAAACTGATAAATGAAGACCTCTCTCACGAAGAGAGCAGAAGAACCCTTGACCTTATTATGGACAGAACAAAAGAAATGCATGACAAAGGCATGCCAATAGAGGTGCTCACAGTAGACAACCACTGCGATGGGGTCTATGTTTATCTCCGCCTGCTGAAAGAAGACCCCTCACGTGCTGAAGAAGTGTATGAGCTTCTAAGGATGAATCAAGGGAATTCCTCTGGTATCGGGATAGGTTGTGTCTCATGGAACGGTGATGTGCATGCAGACCAGTTCTGGAGACATTATTCTTTTGGTAATGTAAAGAAAAGAAGGTTCAGCGAAATCTGGATGGATACAAGTGATGAGCTCATGGCAGGTCTCAAGAATAGAAAACCGTTGATAAAAGCTAACGCAGATAGATGTGCACGATGTAAATGGTTCGATATCTGCAATGGAAACCTCAGAGTAAGAGCAGAAGCGGTTTACGGTAATGTGTGGGCAGACGACCCTGCATGTTACCTGACAAAAGAGGAAATCGGTTACTATGGCTAACTCTTCTCAAGCAATGTAAGTGAGCGTATCCATTCCCCTTTCGCTTCTCTTGATGTTCCAACAACAAGGCGTTTCATGTTATTATTCAAAACTTCAACCATTCCCCTTGCCTCAATTCTCTCACCAGGAAAAGCCTGACCTGCGTAGGTATGGGTATAGGATAACACATAGCTAATCTCAGGATGGTCAACCTTAAATACAGCAGGGCTGTCAAAAGCAAAATCCGCATTGGTTACTATAGCTTCGATGGTTTTTATGCCTGTATCTCTACCATGCATGCATGGGGTTATCTCCTCCCAATCTCTCACATACAATAAATCAAAATATGTATCTTCAACCATCCCCCTGTTTCCTTTTCTGATTTCATGAATAAGAAACTCTTCAAATGAAAGCTCAGGTTTTCTTTTTTTATAAATTTCATGCCACATCTCTTCACTGATTTCACCTATGATATTTTTCTTCTTAGCCTTAGCTATAATCTCCCTTGCTCTGAACCATGCTTTACCATACACCACAAAATCTATATCTGAAGTTTCAGTCTCCAACCCTACAAGCAGAGAGCCAGTAACTCCCATTTTTCTTAAAGGTATTTCTTTCTGAAGTACATTGACAATTTTTTTTACTCTGCTGTTTCTTTTCATTATATTATGTAGCTCATTGTTTGGTGAGAGAATCTCTTTAACAGCATTCCAAGGCACTACATGCACATCCTTCACCCATGCAGGGTGTTTTTCCCTCATAAGCTCAAAAGCGGAATCAAAACTCAGCTTATGATATTTTCTATGCCTGCCTCTCTCACCTTTCGCATTTGGAATATATCTCAGCATTGAACGAATGCCCTCTTCATGACAGTAGTCTGTAACTGCGAATATCCAGTCCTCTTTGGTAATTATGAAATCTCTCAAACGTGTTCTTTTCATTGCAATTATTTCTCGATTATGGTCTCCTCAATCTTTATCCCGAAATGTCTTGCAGTATCTTCAAAATAAACCAGAACCTCATCTCCTTCCTTGAGCTGGGTAATTGATACAGGTCTGCCCTCTTTTCCAACCAGTTTTATGGTCTCTGCATTCTGAAGTAATGTTTTTATGGTTTTTCCTTCCACCTGGGCTTCCACAAGCATTAAGGGGCGGCGCTCAATCTTCACTCTTCCCACAACAGCAGGTCGTGTTTCACCCTCTGAGTTCACGATGAGCACCTCATCCCCTGCACTGAGTTCAGAGAGGTAACGAGTCTTTTCTCCAACCTTGATATAGGCATGCACCGCACCAGCATTCACCCTAAAAGGGCGGGAAGCCACATAAGGGCTTTCCTCGCTCTCAGAATGCACAAGAAACAGCCCATTGCTCTGCG
>CAZCRM010000141.1:0-3880 GCA_964501085.1 uncultured Methanosarcinales archaeon
TGCGTATGCGTCCTGCAGAATGCATCCTTCCTTCTTATCTCTTTGAAAACAGCGCTTTGGTTGAGCGTATGAAGGATATGGGCATAATCGTAAATAAATTCGATATTGATTATGAGAATGCATATCATTGCCTAACCAAGCATTTTGGTGTCATGACGCTTGAGGGCATGGGATGTGAAAATCTTAGATATGCCATCTCTTCTGCAGGCGCAGCTCTTGAATATGTTAAAGCTACTCAGATGAGAGACCTAACTCATATTCAGGAGATACGAACATATTTTGAGAACGAGTTCATGGTGCTGGATTCCATCACTCTCAGAAACCTTGAGATTGTTCAGGGCATACGTGGTGATAGTAACTCTTCTTTACTTTCGGTAATTGACCGCACAAAAACCCCTATGGGAAAACGACTGCTCAGAAATATGCTTCTTAAGCCTTTAATTTCAGTGGATAAAATCAATGAGAGGCTTGATGCTGTGGAAGAGCTTGTGAATAACACCATGCTCAGATATGACCTGCGAGCAAAGCTTTCTCAAATTAAGGATATTGAGCGCATTATAGGGCGGATAGTATACGGAAATGCGAATGCCCGTGATCTTGTCGCCTTGAGGTCATCTCTCAAGGTGATACCTGAGATTAAGGAAGGACTTAATGTCAAATCCAAACTTTTAGTTGAGATACTTGAAAAGATAGGGGATTTCAATGAAATCCTTGACATTCTGGAAAAAGCCATTGTGGATGACCCTCCTCTGAGTGTTCGTGAAGGAGGTATCATCAAGCAAGGGTATAATGAAAAACTGGATGAGCTAAGGGAAATCTCAGTAAAAGGGAAGGACTGGATTGCAGAGATGCAGAAACGTGAGCGGGAGCGTACAGGAATAAAATCCCTCAAGATTGGCTATAGTTCAGTGTTTGGTTACTATATAGAGGTCACAAAACCCAACCTATCTATGGTTCCAAAACATTACATAAGAAAGCAGACCACCGCAAGTGGCGAGCGTTTCTATACACCGGAACTCAAGGAAAAGGAGGAGATGATTCTTTCAGCAGATGAAAAAATCAAAGCACTGGAGTTTGAGCTTTTCAATGAGATTACCTCCTTGATTTCAGAGAGATCAAAAGAACTTCAGAGGACAGCTAAAGCCCTGGGCGAGCTTGATGTTATGGTAAACCTTGCTGAAGTGGCTGTGAATAACAATTATGTGAGACCTGAGGTGAAGCAAAGCTGTGATATTATTATACGCGAGGGAAGGCATCCAGTTGTTGAGCAGAACATGCATGGTTTTGTACCCAACGATGTCCATATAGACTGCAAGAAGGAACAGTTCTTAATCATCACAGGTCCAAACATGGCTGGAAAATCAACATACATGAGACAGGTTGCATTGATAGTAATTATGGCACAGATGGGGAGTTTTGTGCCAGCATCCCATGCATCCATAGGTATTGTGGATAGAATATTCACTCGAGTAGGAGCATTCGATGACCTTGTCAGTGGTCAGAGCACATTCATGGTAGAGATGGTAGAGTTAGCGAACATTCTGAATAATGCAACTCCAAGAAGTTTAATTCTATTGGATGAAATCGGTAGAGGTACCAGTACCTATGATGGCTATAGTATTGCTAAAGCAGTGGTTGAGTACATACATAATAAAAACAAGGTGGGTGTGCGTGCTCTTTTTGCAACACATTATCATCAGCTTACCGCTCTTGAAGCTTCTTTGAAACGTCTCAAGAATTATCATATCGCTGTGAAAGAAGAGGGCAATGAACTTGTGTTTCTCAGGAAGGTTGTTCCTGGCGCCACTGATAAAAGCTATGGCATTCATGTGGCAAGGCTGGCAGGCGTACCTTCAGTGGTTACGAAGAGGGCAAAGGAAATCCTGAAAGAGATGGAGAGCAAGAATGTTATGAACACCTCTAAAACAAGATACACCCAGCTTGTGCTGTTTGATAACAACACCAATAATTATATAATCGAGGAGTTGAAACGCCTCAACATAAATGAAATAACCCCTGTACAGGCACTCAACATCCTGGCAGAGCTCAAGAAAAAGGCAGTGGAGGATTAAATTAGAATTAGAGGAAAGGTATGGGAAAAATACACATACTTGATGAGAATACAGTGAACAAGATAGCGGCTGGAGAGGTAATCGAGCGCCCTTCTTCTGTTGTTAAGGAACTCATCGAGAATTCCATTGATGCAGGTGCCAGAGATATTAAAATAGATGTAATAAACGGTGGGAAAAGACTCATACGTGTGAGAGATAACGGGCATGGAATGAGCAGAGAGGATGCCTCCATATCGTTTATGAAACATGCTACCAGCAAGATCAAAAGGATTGAGGATCTTGAAAATCTGACAACGATGGGGTTCAGGGGGGAGGCTCTTTCCTCAATCGCCTCTGTTGCAAAGGTAGAACTAATTACAAAAACCAGAGATGAACTCTCTGCTACAAGAGTTGTTGTTCACGGGGGTAAGCTGATATGCATAGAGGAAACAGGCGCACCAGAGGGAACCATGGTCACTGTGGAGGAGCTATTCTACAATACCCCTGCAAGAAGAAAATATCTTAAATCAGATGCTACTGAACTTGCGCATATCATAGATGTTGTGGCAAAGAACGCTCTTGGACATAACAATATATCCTTCAGCCTGAGCCATAATGGTAAGCAGATTCTGCATTCCCCAGCATCTCAGCATCTTATAGATACAATCATTCATATCTATGGTAGTGAGGTGGCAAAATCCATGCTTCCTGTGATTGCTGATTTTAAATTCGTGAGCATCAGAGGTTTTTTATCAAAACCAGAGCTCACAAGGGGCAGTGTCAATTTTCTTTCACTGTATATCAATGATAGAAACATCACCTCAAAGAGTATAAGCAGTGCATTGAGGAAAGGATATGGCAGTCTTCTTCCAAAAGGGCGTTTTCCTGTTGCGGTTTTAAAGCTGTATATTGATAGAAAAGATGTGGATATAAACGTGCATCCCACCAAGAGAGAGGTCAGGCTGAGCCATGAAAAGGAGATTTCAGATGCTGTTACGCAGGCTGTGAGAACTACTCTTATGAACAGAAACCTCGTACCAACGCTTAAGGCTGAGGCTCTGCGCCATGCTAAAACTCAGGTAAAGGTTAGAGAGGTAAGGGAAAGCGGTGTGGTATTCTCAGTGAGGGATACTGAACGAAGGCTCAGGCGTACAGAGCAAGATATAAGAACCAAGCTTCCGGAAGTGAAGATTCTTGGGCATGTGGATAAGATGTATATTATCGCTGAAATCGATGGAGAGATTAGGATAATAGACCAGCATGCAGCTCATGAACGGATTTTATTTGAGCAGATTAACCGCAGGAGTATAGATACACAGGAGCTTATTGTTCCCATCAATCTTGAACTGGATTACAAAGAAAAAGCCATGATGAAGGAATGCCTCCCCTACCTTGAGGAGTTTGGCTTTCGTATCTCTGAGTTTGGTCCTCATTCTTTTGCTGTAACCTCGATTCCAAGCGTTTTGGGCAAGCTTGAGAAGCCTGAGGTTGTGCATGACATAATAATGGACATTCTTTCAGAGGGAAGAATAAAGGATGATACTGGAATGTTTGAAAGGGTAAGCAAGAGTATCGCCTGTAAGGGTGCTGTAAAGGCGGGAGCAGATTTTTCGTATGAGCAGATGGAAAAGCTTGTTCTGCAACTGCTCTCTACCCAGAACCCCCATACATGTCCACATGGTAGACCTACGATGATTTCCCTTGACAGGAAAGAACTGGACAGGATGTTTCGTAGAGGTTAGTATAACGCAAAGAGAACAATAGCTCTCGATTATTTGACACTCTCCACGGCTAAAGCCGGGAGATTCTTGCTTCTGAGAGCGTCACCG
>CAZCRM010000142.1:0-3817 GCA_964501085.1 uncultured Methanosarcinales archaeon
TCCATCATCACCCCGATTCTGTCAGCTAAAACCATTGCTTCTGTCTGGTCATGGGTGACATGTATCGTGGTTAATCTTGATTTCTTATGAATCTTCTTCATCGTCTCTCTCACCAGAATTTGCGTTCTTGCATCGAGTGCGCTTAATGGTTCATCAAGCAGTAATACCTCTGGCTGAATGACAATAGCTCTTGCTATTGCAACCCTCTGCTTCTCCCCTCCACTCAGCTTATCTGGATACCTGTCTGAAAGGTGAGAGATGGCAAGCAAGTGCATGACCTCTTCTACCCTTCTATCCACCTCTTCATCTGGAATTTTCCTAATGCTTAGCCCAAAAGCTATATTCTCTTTAACAGTCAGATGTGGAAAAAGAGAATAATCCTGGTAAACAAACCCCACTCGTCTGTTTTCAGGCGGTACTCTGGTAACATTCTTATTGTTTATCCAGATTTCCCCTTCATCAGGCTGATAAAAACCAGCTATCAGCTCAAGCATAAGGGTTTTCCCGGCACCAGTAGGACCAAGAATAACGAAGTACTCTTGTTTATTTACCTTAAGGTCTATTTTAAGAGAAAAACTTCCCCAACGCTTGGATAAACCTTTAAGCTCTATCATTTTCTCAGCCTTGCAGAAGCGATTCTCAGGAGTACGAACAGCAGTAAAGAGATAAGCATCAGCAGAACAGCGACAGGTCTTGCTGATGATAAACCTTCAGATAAAAACCGTTCATATATCAACACAGGTGCAACCATGGGATAGTATGCTATAATAACCACTGCTCCAAACTCACTTATTGCCCTTGCCCAGCTCATAATCGCTCCAACCAGTATATGACGGGAGGCAAGGGGGAGGGTTATTTTATATATAACTTTAAATCTTGAGGCGCCAAGAGACCTCGCCACGTTTTCCAGTCTTGGGTCTACGCTTTCAAATCCTTCTCTTGCTGAATTTATCAGAAAAGGCAAGGAAACAAAGAGCATAGCTATAACAATCCCTGGCAGAGCATCCACAAATCTGAGATAGCTATGCAGTGGAGAACCAAACAACCCATGGGAACCAAATACTGTTAGTAAAGCTATACCTGCTACGGTATGAGGCACCACAACGGGAAGGTCTATTATGCTCTCTATCATCTGCTTCCCCCAGAAATCTCTCCTCGCCAGTACGTATGCAAGAGGAACTCCAAAGATAAGAGCGATTAGCGTGGATAACAATGCAGCATAAACACTTAACCAGATGGATTTTAAAACAGTTATATCCTTAGCGGTTGTTATCAAAGCATTTATATCAATAATCTGGGTTACAATCATATTGGCAATAGGAACTATGATGAACGTTAGGATGATTAGCCCGACAAGGGCGAAAAATAGCATTGTTTTTTCTGGTTTCATATTATTCGAGCAGCACCCTCAACTCTTGAGGAAGATTTCCTTTGCCTACTGGTTTCATTGGTGGTTGACCCTGCTTCTCAAATACTTTTTCACCTTCCTTGCTTATCACGAGTTTCACAAATTCGATTCCAAGCTCAGGATGCTCCGCATTCTTTGGTACTGTTATGCCATATACAATAGGTTTTCCAGTAACAATCTTCCCTGAAGAACGTATCACCTTCACCTTCTTGTAGATATCTGCATACCTCATATCACTCAAATCAATTTGCTTAGGTAATTCAATAAATCTTTGATGATGCTGTTCAGCCACACTTCTGTATATGAAGTAGTAGTCGATTTCATGGGTTTCTAAGAGATGTATTAACTCCATCTCCATGCTTCTCACCATAACCTTCTTTGAAGGTGCTATTTCCTCAGAAGGTGGCATTCTTAGTACATAGCTTCCGTTCTCCTCTTTCATTCTAAGGTTGGTGTTGTTTTCTATCAAATCCTCATAAATTCTGCTATCATTGTAATATTGCTCAGCAAGTTGAATCACCATCTGGGTTCGGTAGCCAGAAGGGTCATCATTGGGATTTGAAATTCCGAATTTAACCTCCGGTCTTCTTAAAATTTCATACCAGTTATTCTGGTTGATTTCATCAGCATATTTGCTGTTGTTGTTGAATGCTATAACTATGCTATTTTTTGCAAACAGCACATACCAGTCAGCATACTCAGACATCATCTCAGGTATCAATGAATAATCTGCAACCGCAACAACATCTGCCTTTTTTCCAAGCTCTGTTATTTTTCTCACCGTTTTTACACTGCCAGCAGGCTCTCTCTGCACCTTTACATGATATTTTTCTTCAAACATTGTTTGGAGCTCTGAAAAGGGTTTTTCCAGACTTCCAGCATGATATACCTTGAGTGTTTGAACCGAGGAAGTACCAACACATCCAGATAGCATGACAGCTATCAAAAGCAGAAAGAAAACTCTATAAAACATGGTATGGTAATAAGCTCTTTGAGGTAATAAAGATTCTGTTTGTGTTTCATCATTTGACACTCTCCACGGCTAAAGCTTGGAGATTCTGCCGTGGAGATTGGGGATTCGTCGCTTTTTGAAAGCTCATCCTATCCCCTTTGGGCTGTGTCAAGGCAGCCCCTACCCTTGAGATATATCCAAGGGCTCGTTCTGGATATACGAATTTCAGGTCTCAAACCTTGTTATGGTTGTTTATCTGTTAACGCTGTTGTTGATATATTTAGCTTTATCGATAAATAGAGATCCCACCCACCTCCCCTAACTCACAGTTAAAAACCGTAAGCTTTCTTAGCGACTATCATGTAAGTTTTAATTTGTTCTCTCAACGCTTCTATATTCATGTAAATGAACAAAAATTTTTATGTTTCACTGTCATGACTCTAGCTTAAGTACGTAAATATCTCCTCCACCAGATCTTGTGGAAGTGAACACGATTTCATTTCCCTTCCATCGAGGATGCCTATCTATTGATTCGTTCGTAGTCAAACGAATTGCTGAGGATCCATCAACCTTTGTAATCCATATATCAAATTTCATTGGTTCATCTGCAGATGCAAATGCTATCCATTTACCATCAGGACTCCAGGAGGGTTCGATATCCATTGAGGGAGATCTTGTTAGCTGTGTTAAGTTACTCCCGTCAGCATCCATAATCCATATATCAAAGTCAAACTCATTCGTAGCATTTCTCTTTGATGCAAAAGCAATTTGCTTTCCATCCGGACTCCAAGATGGCATCCTGTCTGGAACTGAGTCATTGGTAAGCCTCCTGAGATTTTTTCCATCAGCATCCATAATCCATATATCAAAGTCTTTTCCGTTTCTAATCGATGAAAATGCTATCCATTTACCATCAGGACTCCAGGAGGGTTCCATGTCTATAGGACATGTGAGTGCATCACAATTTTCATCAGCAGTAAGTCTTACAGAATTTCCTTCAGAATCCATTAACCATATATCAAGGTTTCCAGCACGTGAGGACTCAAACACTATACCTCCCTTACTCCATGAGGGGTTATTTTCGTATCCACTTAAGTGAAGAGTTTTAGGATCAAGTATTCTGAGATTTTTTCCATCAGCATCCATAATCCATATACTGTACCTTCCAGTTCTCTTTGATGCAAAAGCAATTTGCTTTCCATCCGGATTCCAGGTAGGTGATGTGTCCTGTGCCTCATCGTATGTGAGTCTTTTGATTTCTATGACTTTAACTTCCTCATGCCGGGATGGAAATACTGGTTGATTTATCTCAAACTTTTGCATACAACCAAGCATTGCAATACTAATTATCAATATGCCCAAAAATGATAGCCTTAAGTTTTGTTTAAGTTTCATCAAAAACATTTTGTAATATATAGTTTTAAAATCTTTTCGGAACTAGGAGTATTAGGATAGAA
>CAZCRM010000143.1:0-3776 GCA_964501085.1 uncultured Methanosarcinales archaeon
TCTATGCACATTATATAATTTAATTTTTTCGGTATATCATGTACATGTATATATTTATCATTCACTATTGTGGTTTAGTATTCTGTCTGTTTATATGTATGCACTATATGTTTCAGTAAAGAATATATGCATTTAAATAGAGTATTTATGTAATGGTATCATCCAATCTCTCTCTGATTTCAACCATATATTCTATTGAGCCTGTTATCGTGTGCATTACTCATTTCTCTCCCTCTCATATAATTCTTCTAACCGAAGAAAAGGCACCTGAAGAAAAAACACGTGCAGAAGAAATGATTATACACACCTTTGGCTCTATACTCAAGGTTGAGAAAAAATACACCACTCTCTATGATGTTGTAAAAGTTGCCAAAGATGTGGCTGCCATAATTGAAGAAGAGTATGCAAAAGGAAACAAGGTAATAGTGAACGTCTCTGGTGGCAGAAAACCTCAAGCATTTGGTGCACTCTTTGGTGCTTATGCAAGGAAAGAGATGGTGGAGCAGGTGGTGTATGTTACAGAGGAGGATCATTTCATTATTGAGTTTCCGTTGCTTGGATTTGGTATTTCAGATACCAAACGTGCAGTGCTTGAGCAGCTTGAGAAAGGAGAGACCTCAGTTAACAGTATAGCCTTAAAAGTAGGGATTTCAAGAGGTATGGCTTACAGCCATCTCAGAGAACTCAAAGCCATGGGCTATGTAAGAGAAGACAATGGTTTCAAAATAACCAGTGCCGGGAGGATAGCTATCATATGATATGCTTGGTTGTGTATGATATAACAGATGATAAACAACGAAAGAGGCTTGCTACAATGCTTCAGACCTATGGACTTACCCGTGTGCAGTACAGTGCTTTTCGTGGTGAGTTAAACGCTCATGATAGGAATGTTTTAGCGAAAAGAGTAAGCCAGTTCGTGAAGGATGAGCATGACTGCGTATTTATCATTCCTTTGTGTAGTAGATGTATAAGCACAGCTGAGGTTATCAGTAATACTGGTGCATATCTAATAAAAGGTTCAAGAGTAGAGATAGTCTGATTACCATGTACTACCTCAACGATATTGAGCATAAGTATCTTGTGAAAAAGCTCCGTCCACTTTCAAGAAGTGTTGGCGTGACAGAAGAGCTTAGAGGATGGAGCTGGGATTGCTCTCCTTTAAAACCCTATTATGATATAAAATTACCCATGTATTCTATATGTAGCAAGTACTGTCCAACATCCAGAGATGTTTATCTCAGACATGTGCTTAAAAAGAAAGGTGAGATCACATACCCTGTATCTCTGGGTTTGGTTGTGCATGCTGTAATAAATGAGGCATACAAACAAGTGCGACAGAGAAACTTTAATCCAAACTTTGATGAGTGGTACAGCTTACAGAAATTTGATATTAAAGGTGATGAGAAGCTTATAAAAAAATATGCAGGAATGGTTTGGAAACATGTGCTTGCCAATGCAGAATCCAGATTCAGAAATGCTATGAGTGCTCAACCCTATTCCACAGAGGAAGACATGATAGCAACCTCAGCCCCATTTTTAATCGAACATAAGATTAGCGGTGAACTGATAGGGTGTAGTGGTATACTAAGTGTGGACTGTTATGATTATCTTCATAATATCATATTCGATGTAAAGACAGGTATAAAAAAGGAGGAAATAAACTTTTACAAGCTCTATGCAACAGGATATGCTCTTGTTTTTGAAAGCATATACGAAGTTCCTGTGGATATAGGATGCACGGTTTTCCTGAATTTTAAGGATGATCGTCTCCTCGTGGAGCGCCAGCTGTTTCACATCAATGATGAACTACGAAGCTGGTGGATTGAAGAAAGGGATAAAAAGGCAGAGATGGTGTATGAGGAGAGAGACCCAGGAATAGCTGAGTGTGAGAGGCAATGCATGTATGCAGCAGAGTGCAGATGACTTAAGTCTGATCACTATTCCCACTTTTCTCCTGCATCACCAATGTTCTCAATCACCCAGTCCCTAATTGCATCCACTAAACCCCTATCGTAACTTCCTTCCATTATTTTCTCATACAGCATTGCCATAGCATGATTCTCTTCACCTATTCGTTTCCTTATCATCTTTATCGAAAGTATCATCTCATTATATTTATAAAGAAAATACGCACGCAGGTAGTGGGTAGCAGCCTTAAATGCATCCGAGTATGCATTCTGCTCATCTCTTTCTCTTTCGCTTTCAACAAGACACAAGCGCCGAATATCGCCATAGCGCAGGTAATCTTTATAAGCATCCTTTTTCAAAGTAATAATGCCAGTTTCAAGTTCGTTCTTAAGTCCTGAAATAAAACCATTATCATACAATATCACCGCTTCCCTCAGAGGATTCACTGCCTCACGTGGCGCTCTCTTTTTAATTAGCTCAAGGAATCTACTCTTAAACACTACCACACAGGATATTTTCCGGAACTCTCCTCGTCCCCTGATTTCATTAAAACGCCCAATTTCCCCAAGTTTTCTCACTTGGCTAATAGTTGGAGGTTTTTCGAGAATCGCCATTATATCAATATCACTGCTATCTGTATCTTCGCCCCGTGCGACTGAGCCGAACAGGAACACAGAGATCAGGTTATCATCAAATACGGCTTTCAATAGCTCTACATATCGCTTTACCAAGTTTTTGGTTTTGTTTTTCAATCTCCACTGCTCTATTTTTTTTATCATGCTTGATTAAGTTTATAACTCACTCACAATAAATATATTGTATTCATGGATCGTCTTGTTATCGATGGTTGGGGAAAATATATAGGTGTAGAGCATGAGCAGATCATAGTAAAGGAACGTAAAGAGAGCAGGTACTCAATAACCCACCGCTGTACTCCCAGAGACCTTCGTCAGGTGATCATCTCAGGTAAGGGGAGTATAAGCACAGATGCTATCGAACTTCTTGCAGAGCATGGGGTTGATGTAGTACTCATAGATTGGCATGGTAAGGTCAGAGCTTACATCTCTCCACCTATGATGAGAACGGTTAATACAAGAAGAGAGCAGTACCGTGCCTTTGACTCAACAATGGGAGCGGTGCTTGCAAAGGAATTTGTGAATGCAAAGTTGCGTAATATGTATGCTGTCTTAGGTACACTTGCCAAATCCAGAAAAGATACATTTCCAGAATCAGCAGAGGCTTTGAAGAATGCAAGAGACTCAATCAATGCATGGATAGAGAAACTTGATGCACTGAAAATTAAGGGAAAAACATGCGATGATATCAGAGATACCATCATGGGTTTTGAGGGAAATGCATCTGCTTCCTACTGGCAATCTATCCAAAAAATCATTCCATCTGAGTTTGGATTCGAGGAGCGCAGTGGCAGGTATGCCTCAGACCCTTTTAATGCCATGCTCAACTATGGATATGGCATACTTGAGGGAGAATGCTGGAGAGCAATACATTACTCAGGTCTTGACCCCTATGGAGGATTCCTGCATGTTGATAGACCAGGCAAGGCAAGCATGGTTTTTGATCTCATGGAAGAGTTCAGACAGCAAGTAATAGATAAAGCTATTATCAAGATTTTTTCTTTGGGACAGGTAAAGCCAGAGGATTTTACTATCGAGAATGGAGTGTGTAGAATAAATGATACCGCACGTAAGCTACTGTTGAATGAACTTCTCACCAAGCTTGAAAGCAGGATAAGGTATATGGATAGAAGTATTAAATGGAGTGATCTCATTCTTAGCCAAGCACGGAATGTTGCCAAATTCCTTCGAAAAGAAGTTAAAACATACAAAGGGTTCTGGTTGCGATGGTAA
>CAZCRM010000144.1:0-3763 GCA_964501085.1 uncultured Methanosarcinales archaeon
ATGTATACCTTTTACAACAAGGGTATTTATGGATTGTTATGCAGAATACTATAATCCAGTATCATTTAGTCTGGTGTCCTAAGCGTAGAAAGCCTGTCTTGGTTGGAAAGATTAAGGAAAGACTGGAACAGATAATCTATGAGGTTGCTGATGAGTTGGGAATCAAAGTTAACCATTGATGAGAGCAAATAAAATCAATTCGAGCGTAGCAAGGCACATGAAAATAAAATCACTAAGTGCCTGAGCTCTTGTTAATGTTTTAAGGATTATTTTCGCTTTGCTTAAGTGGTTTTCAAGTTCACTTAAACCCTCATATTACGGTTCTGAACTTCAATATTTTTTTTTCTGTACCCATCTAACTAAGGGCATTAAAGCTGTCTTTAATTCCTTTCCTTCTTTGGTTAGGGTATATTCAACCCGAGGTGGTATTTCGGGATATACTTTTCTTTCGATTAAACCTTCTTTTTCAAGTATTTTAAGAATATCAGAGAGCGTTTTTGGACTTATTTGTCCTAATTGACTTTTTATTTTGTTATATCTGAGTGGATTCTTTTCTTCCAAAAGATTTATCAAACAGATTGTCCATTTTTTGCTTACCACATCTATTATCCCTCGAATTGGACAGAGACATTCCGACTCTTCTTCGCAGTTTGTTTCTTCACACATACTATGCCAATGGATACTCTCTATTTTAGTATAAACTTTATAGTTTAAATACTTTCCTTACTACATCTACTATTAGATACACACCTACTATGTGATGTGTATCAAGGAGGTAAAAAATGTGTATGTGCTGTGAGCCAAGTAGTAAAGAATTCACCCTACCACATATGTGTTGTTGGTATGTGCCTAGACACAGATATTTCCTCAGTAAAGAAGAGGAAATAGAAATTCTAAAGAGATACAAAAAGGAGTTAGAAAAAGAGATTCGAGGTGTAGAGCAAAAACTTCAAGAAATAAAGGGATGATTCACCTCTCTTCCTTTATTTTTTATATATCCAAAATAAAAAAGATATTAGGAGAGCTATTTAAAAGCATCAAGCCCTACTCTTTCAATCACTTGATATAAATGCTCTCCATCCTTGCCATATTCGCTGAACTTTTCAATAATCTGTTTTACTGCTTTGCTTATCTCCTCTTTACGAACAGTTTTAAGCTTTTCCCCTATGCGTGGATTCCTACCTGCATCACCTCCTATATAGATATCATACCCTTCTTTATTTCCTATCAACCCTATATCCACAACCTTGCTCCATGCACATGAGTTCTGGCAACCACTTACTCCTATCTTCACAACTCTGGGAGCGCTCATGCCTACCAAGCCAGCAAGACCAGTAATGTCTGCAGCATCACTTAGAGCATCCTGTCTTGCATATTTGCATAGCTTACCAGGGCATGCCATGGGATTCCATACCTCTCTTTTGCCAATCACTCCTATATTCATACCTACATCAGCAAGCTGATTCTTAGCAAGGGATATCTGATCTTTTTTCACAATTATTGCGATTCTCTGCATTGAGGTGAGTTTTACCAGACCTTCGCCCTCTTTAGCTATTTTTGCGATTCTCTCAAGCTGTTCTGCAGTTATTAGACCTCCTGGTGTTGCAGGTAGCATTACTATTGTACTATTTGTCTGCTCTACTATGGCTTCCACCATACTCCACCTATTAAAAATATCTCCCAAGCAAACCCTTTAGTGTTCTTGCATGTCTTGCCTCATCTCTCGCTGAAACATCGAAAAAGTCATGAGGTTCATCCACTCCTGCTTCCTTGGCTTTTACAGCGGTCTCTCTCTTCTCCTTATTTGCCATTTGCTCTCCTTTGAGCATTCTTTCAAGATTTTCTTTTGTACTCTCACTCACCAAACCATTCATCTCAGCAAACACAGCAGCATGGTGTGCTTCCTCCCATGCAATCTTTTCAAGTGCAAGAGCAATTTCTGGATAGCCCTCGCGCATAGCAACCCTTGCCATGGCAAGATAAAGCCCTACCTCAGTGGTTTCTCCTCTGAAATTGTTCTCAACCTGCTTTTCCACAACCGTTGCTTTCGCAACCCCTATCTTATTCTCACTTACCAAATCCATACTATCACCTGTTAGATTTGTATCTAACAATTAGTTTCAAATATAACTAATCTCATATAAACCTTACCATGTATATTTTAAAACCTGATGAAGAGCTTGCAAAGATATTCTCTGACACAACACGATTGAGAATCATCCAGCTTCTCTCAGAGAAAGAGATGACAAATTCACAGCTTGCAAAGCTTTTG
This sequence comes from uncultured Methanosarcinales archaeon, assembly GCA_964501085.1. GTDB lineage: Archaea > Halobacteriota > Methanosarcinia > Methanosarcinales > Methanoperedenaceae > CAZCRM01. The sequence goes on from CAZCRM010000144.1 coordinate 2,273, forward strand.
GGGCTGAGCAAGCCCACAATCTCTCATCATATCAAACTGCTTCTAAAAGCTGGGGTGGTTAAGATTTCTAAAGTAAAGCAGGAGAAGCATGGTATTCAGATGAAATACTATACCCTAAATCCCAACATAATCTCAACCATGGCATGTAATGAAGATAAGCTGAAGCAGCAGATCAAAAATGAGATTCAGAAGGCGATAAAGGAAAAGCATGGTGCAGATATTGCCTTCCTCAGATTGCTCAAACTCTCCATACTTAGTACAGGAATAGAGATGGACAAACCATTCTATGATGCTGGGTATTATATTGGAAGCAATGTTATATCCAGGCAGATAACCTCCTCAACACTCAAAGGTGTACTTGAAGAGCTTGCAGAGTTATGGAAAAAGCTAAAGCTTGGAAGAATGAAAATTTCTCAGAACAAGATCATAGTAAAGGATTGCTACCAATGCAAATACATGCCAGAGATGGGAAAACCTCTATGCCCAAGCGATGCCGGAATAATCGCAGGGGTACTGGACAAAACCCTTGGGAAAAAGCATGTGGTTAGAGAAACAAAATGCTGGGGAACAGGCTATGATTTCTGTGAGTTTGAGATTAAAAAGCTATAACCATATTCATCACTTCATGATCTGATAAATATTAAAAGCTAATATTTTTCTTATAAATCTACCTCGATATTTAATCTATTTGAACTGCTCGGTATAGCATCATTCAATCTAAATAGAATTAATGAAGTTATTTAGTGGATTTGGAGAAGCGTATAATTTAAAAATACTCTATCCATCAACCGCTTTCATTTCGGTAAATGAGTTTGTAGAATCTCTTTTTGATAAAATATTCCAAAAGATAAAGCTAAAGATGAGTTTTCAAGACGCATTAATCCTAGTTGTTGCAGAAGAGCATAGTTGTACAGCATTTGTTACCTGGAACATTAAGCACTTCCTTGATCGTACTTATTTGAATGTTCAAACACCAAAGCAATTTTTAGGAAACACTCAGAGCTGACTTTGTTAGATATAAGCAAAAAACCTACAAGCTTTTCGACCAATGTTAGCATTAATGCATTTTCATTCTTATTCATATCACAGCTCTCTCAACCTTACTCTACTGAAGAGTAATGCATCTATGATATCAACTAACTATAATTATTCACATCAGCAATATCATGCACGCTTGCCTGAATCATCATATTCACATCCACAGCGTATGCCTGCTCTCCATTGTTATCCAGATCGCCTCTGAGCATGAGTGCCATGTCCACGATCGTGTTCGTGCCAGAGGATACACTAACTCCAGAAGTCTCATCATAGAAATGAGACTTGCTGAACCTGAGGTCATAGGAGCCTGGTAAAAGATCAGCGAAACTATACTCACCTGTGGAATTGGTGGTTGTGGAATCGATCACAGTTCCATTCTGCATGAGTTCAACCGTAACTCCAGCAATAGGTGTGGCATTGTTACTATACGAGACCATGCCAGAGATAGAACCA
>CAZCRM010000145.1:0-3692 GCA_964501085.1 uncultured Methanosarcinales archaeon
CCACTAATTCATCTCATGGTTAAAACCATAAGCTTTCTTAGCGACATTCATGTAAAAGTTATACTGATTGAAAGTATATTTTCGAGAAGAGTAGATAATATGTAAAAAAAGGTTGAAATATAGTGTCTAATCTAAAACGGGAATTTAGGATTAATCTACAACATTAAGATGAACCCAGAACAGAACTATATTGATGATTACATTTCTCCAGAAGAGCGACAACATTTTCTATATTTGCTACATCGGTACCTCGCATGGGTGGGAGAACGAATACCTGAGGAACTCGGAATCGATGGCAGGAGCATAAAACTTCATGAATTGGTATGGCGCTGCATACATAAGAAGCATTTCTCTGAGCAGGATAAGAAACGTATTATGGAGTTGGTGCATATACTTGAGAAAAAAGAAAAATATGATGAGGAGATGCTTAAAAAAGCAAATCTCTCTCATGAAGAGGCAAAAAGGTTGTACCGAGAATCAGCAGGTCTTCTGCGTGCCATAGTGGATCTAAAGGAATGTGAGACAGGAAGGCTGAAACTAAGGGAATCTGGTGAAGAGATACAGAAGAAGGTGGATGATATAAAAAGGTGGATCAAGTTTTTAGAAAATATAAAATAAAAATAATTATTCTATAATCATCCATATAACCGATAGCTTAAAATAGTATACAGTCGAAAAAGGTGCGAATCCGTAGGAGACATTCAGTCGATTACTACGGGAGGAATATTCTTGGATGATAAGATATTACAAGCTGTGAAACAGGCTCTTGAAAAAGCACCCAAGCGTAACTTTTCAGAGAGTGTTGACCTTGCCATCAATCTTAAAAATCTTGACATGTCTCAGCCACAGAACAGGATAGATGAGGATGTGATTCTGCCCAATGGTACTGGAAAACCCATAAAAATAGCGGTTTTTGCGAAAGGTGAGACCGCAAGCAAAGCAAAGGAAGCAGGTGCAGACTATGTGTTTGGCCCAGAGGAAATCAAGCTTCTGGGAGAAGATAAAGCAAGGGCAAAAGCGCTTGCAGAGGAAGTGAGTTTTTTCATTGCAGATGCTACATACATGCCTGAGATTGGCAGAACTCTTGGTCAGATTTTAGGACCCAGGGGCAAGATGCCCATACCACTTACCCCAGATAAGGATATTGTGCAGATAATCAACAGGGCTAAAAACTCCATAAAATTGAGGTCAAAGGATAAGACTACTTTTCATGTCTCTGTAGGACGAAGAGAGATGGAACCAGAGAAGATAGCAGAGAATATTCAAGCTGTGATAAATCGTATAGAGCATAGATATGAGAGAGGTCTGTACAATATAAAGTCAATATATGTCAAGACCACCATGGGTCCTCCAGTGAGGGTGATTTAAGATGGCAACGCAAGTTCAGCATCTTAACAAAATACCAAAGTGGAAGAGAGAAGAGGTTGAAAATATCAAAAATTTGATAGCATCACATTCTTCATTTGGCATAGCTGGAATACGTGGAATACCCTCAAATCAGCTTCAGATAATGCGCAAAAACCTGCGTGGTCTTGCAAAAGTTAAGGTATGCAGGAATAACCTTATAGTAAGAGCCCTTGAGGAATCAGAAGATGATATTAAAAAGATGCGGGAGTATGTTGAGGATCAGACAGCTTTGCTATTCACTAATGAAAATCCCTTCAAGCTCTATAAGATTTTAGAGGAAAGCAAGATCTCGGCACCCATAAAACCAGGAAATATTGCCCCAGAAGACATTGTGGTTGAGAAAGGTCCAACATCGTTTCCACCTGGTCCTATTGTTGGAGAGTTGCAAAGCGTGGGGATACCAGCAGCCATCGAAGGAGGGAAGGTGGTAATACGGGAGACAAAAACTGTTGCAAAACAAGGCGAGGTTGTGAATGCAAAACTTGCCTCTATATTATCACGTCTTGAGATTCATCCCATAAAACTTGGACTTGATCTCAGGGCGGTGTATGAAAATGGTGTGATGTATGATTCTAAGGTTTTAGCCATTGATGAAACCAAGTATTTCAATGATATCACTTCTGCGGTTCAGAAGGCATTCAATTTGTCTATTAACATAGTATATCCCACAAGAAATAATATTGTAACTCTGCTTTCAAAGGCAGCACAGGAATCAAGGAATCTTGCAATAAATGCTGAGATACCAATTCCTGAAGTTATGCCAGTGCTGCTTTCAAAAGCCAATGCGTGCATGCTTTCCCTTGCTCAGATAATATTACAAAAAGATGCCAGTGCTATAGGAGATAAGTTAAAGGAGATGCTAAAAGCTAAACCAGAGGAAAAGAAGGAGGTAAAGGAGGAGATTAAGGAAGAAAAGATTGAGGAAGAGAAAGAAAAGACTGAGGAAGAGAAGGAATCTGATATAGCAGCTGGACTTAGTTCGCTGTTTGGTTAATAAGAGGTGAGATATATGGAATATGTATATGCAGCGTTATTATTGCACAGTGCAGGAAAAGAAGTTACTGAAGAGGGAATAACCAGTATAATACAGGCAGCGGGTATAGATGTTGACCCTGTGAGGGCAAAAGCACTGGTTGCAGCCCTTGAAGGAGTCGATATCGACGAGGCAATCTCAAAGGCTGCGGTTGCAGCACCTGCTGAAGCTCCACCAGCAGAAGCTCCTGCAGAAGAGAAGAAGGAAAAGGAAGAAGAAGCTAAAAAGAAAGAAGAAGAGGAGAAAGAGAAGGCAGAAGAAAGTGGGATGGAAGGGCTGGGAGCACTCTTCGGCTGAGGTTCTCAGCCGACCGCCTCTCTCACCATCTCCACTCCCCTTTCCAGCGCCTCCTCTATTTTATTTGTATCAATTCCCCCTCCTTGAGCTATGTTAGGTTTACCCCCTCCTCCACCTTTTACTATTTTTGAGATTTCCCTGACTATCTTGCCTGAATTCACCCCTAACTTTTGAGCTAGCTCACCTGCAGCCACAACGAGCTTCACACCCTCAAAATCACTTGCAAGTATCGCAACCATTTCCTTGTTCTTAGTGAACTCGCTACCTACTTTGATAAGTTCATCCACATCAGCATGGGGTATCTTCTTTGAGATAACCTTCAATCCATTGATATTCACAGCCTCGCTCATCATTGCCTTCACCCTCACTTCTGCCAGCTCAGCTTTCAGACGCTCGTTCTCTTTCTTAAAATTCTTCCATTCATGGAAGAACCGATTTACTGTAGAGGGTAAATACTCAGGAGACACACGCAACGCTTCTGCAGCTTTGTTCAGCAATTCCTCCCTCTCCTGTATCTGCCTTATAGCAGCCTCTCCTGCGGAAAACTCAATACGCTCAACACCATCCTGTATTCTCTCTGTTCTTAGAAGCTTTATAGTACCTATTAACCCAGTGTTTGAAACATGAGTTCCTCCACATGCCTCTACATCATTTCCTACTTTTAATATACGAATCTTCTTCCCCGGAGGAACACCACCTTGGTATAAAACAAATCCATATTTCTTCTCAGCCTCTATCCTGTCCATCCACTCAACAACCACAGGCAAATTTTTCATCACAACCTTATTTGCTAATAATTCAATCTCCTTAAATTGTTCATCTGTGATACGCTTGTAATGGGTGAGATCAAGCCTTGCCCTGTCTGTGAACTTCTGCGCTCCTGTCTGCCATATATGGTTTCCAAGCACTGTTTTTGCTGCATCATTCACAATATGCGTGGCTGTATGATGTCTTG
>CAZCRM010000146.1:0-3598 GCA_964501085.1 uncultured Methanosarcinales archaeon
ATTCCCATGAAGATAACCCATGCCCTGATTCTTTTCGCTCTCTTTGATCTCGTCTTTATAGGCTCTGGAGATGCTATTGCAAGAAGTGCTCATTTAAGCGGGGTTGTTGCAGGATTGCTTATAGGCAGGCATATCAAGGAAAAAGGAGATTATATAAGGTACTGAGGGTGATGATCTTAATGGATCACAATACAATACATATCTGACTCTGCATGTGGAGGGTGTTCCACACTACCTGTGGTGATTTTTTCATCCGGATATGCAAGTCGCTCACATACAGTAATCCTGCATGAAATACCCTTTACCCTGAGTAAATTCGCAACATCTTCTACCCCGAAGGAAGGGGCTGGAAGAAGAAAGATGTTTTTGTTGTTTTTTATTTCTTTTATTAATATATTCTTTATATAACCTAAATCCTTAGCATGGGCAGAGATTACAGCAAGGTTCTCCATACTCAATCCAAGCCTACTGCATGCCAACTGTAATGAGGATATCCCTGGAATGATTTCATCTTTTTGCCCTGCGAATTTTCCAAGACCTGAGAGCATTGGGTCACCTGTTGAAAGAACAACAGCATTTTCAGGCAGGGATTGTAATGTGTAGTCTTTAATCTCATGAGCTTCGCATCTTATATACTGTTTTGCCAGTTCTATCGCTCTCCTTGATCCAAAAATTATTTCAGCATTTTCAATAACCTTTATTGCCTCTTGCGTGAGAAGATTTGGGCCTGCACCCACACCTACAATTTTCATTTTTGACCACTATCCCTGAGTATAGTTCCATCCCTATTTATGAGCACAACCCGTTTTCCTGATTTTTTTACCGCATGCTCCATAGCTTTGTCGATAAGAGGGTTGTTTGGGTCAGCTTCAATCATCTCCTGAATCGTGGTATAACCACTATCTTTCAGTATCTCCGGATATGCCCATTTTAGAATCAATCCAGGAAGACCTGAGATAATCACCTCACCTCTTGCTGACCTCAACCCCCTTGATATGTCTTTCCCAATCAACACAACAGTATAATCAGGGAAAAGCATATTAGAAAAATACATCCCTTTACGCCCTGTGGTGAGCACCAGCCTATCAGAACTTCTTATAATTTCTTCCCTCATCTTGCCAAGATGCTCGTTCCATGGCTCAACAAAACCTGTGGTTCCGAGAATGGATATTCCCCCTATTACCCCCACTTTTTCATTCAATGTTCGTTTTGCAATCTCTTCTCCAAGAGGTACAGAAATAACCACCTGCACACCTTTCAAACCAGTTTCAAGCAATGCTTCCTTCACCGCCTCCTTTATTTGATTCATAGAAACGTGAGAGATGGCTGGTTTGCCTTTCTTTTTTCCAATACCTTTGCCAGCGATGATCTCAATGGTATTATGTTGTTTTGCGAACGCTTTAATCTGTATTCCATCAGTCACATCAGATGCATGGTCGCCTGCATCCTTGATTACACAAGCCTCTCCGTTTTTTGCAGATACACAAAGCTCAGCACGAATACCTATGGGCGTGGGAACAGAGATGGTATGTACTTCTTTCTTCAGGGAAAGCACCGCAGCTTTGGCAGCAGCAGAGGCTGTTGTTCCAGTGGTATATCCTCTTCTTAACAAAGAGCCATCTGAAAGCAGGACATAGCGACCACTGAGTATTCTTTCTTCGAGTTCTTTTAATGGTATCTTAGCTTTCCTGACCCATTCTTCTGGTATTTTAAAGTTATTTACAGGGTCGATCATAGGAGAATACGAAAAATAAATAACACACCCTGTTAAGTATTATTGCTAAATAGTAAAAAATATTAGTTATAATATTTACTCATCTATTTTTTGTGCCGCCACAAAGGCTCTCCTTGCCTCATCATGGTTTCGTTTCTGAAGACACTTCTCACCACATTCACGGAGCATTTGTTTTGATGGTGTTCTGTTCGCCAGCCTATATGCCTCAAGTCCTGGGGTGGTCTTTCCCTCTCCAAAACATATATCTCCACAGATTACAAGTTCTTCCTCAGGTGGTGTTCTATTAGCAAGTTTATAAGCTTCAAGCCCATAATGCAGTTTTCCCTCCTGAAAACACCTTCTCCCGCAGATTACAAGTTCTTCCTCAGGTGGTGTTCTATTAGCAAGTTTATAAGCTTCAAGCCCATGATATAGCTTTCCTTCCAGCAAACACTTCCTGCCAATGGCAATGAGTTTGTCTTCTGGGAGTGGTATGCCCAAAACCTCAGAACTTTCTACTGCGGAATATATCTGTCCTTCATCAAGGTACTTGTTGAAATACCTATGAAGCACCTCTTCTGGAAGATCAATTTCAGCAGCCTTTGACCCTTCTATTGCTTTTGCCATCCATCCCTTCTCAAGATATTCATAGATATACTCCTCAAGCTCCTGAGTTGAAATCGGTACACCTGTAGCCTTAGCTATCTCTATGGCTTCAGCCATGCGTCCTGTTTCTAAACGCCGTTTAATATATTCGAGGGTTCTTTCGTTTCTCATTCCCTCACCCTACTAATTATATTAATAACCCTTATATATGCTTATGCATTACAATATAATAATACCTCAGGAGGAATAAATCACGGGTACGCCAAGAAAGAGAAAACGTGCAAAGATGAGAAAGCACAAACTGAAGAAATTGCGCAAGAAGATGAGGCATAAGAAGTAAAATTCTTGGTATTCCCTACCAAAAGAGAGTGGCAAGCAAACTAAAATTGTATGAAGGCTGTGATGATGAACTATGTAGTATTATCCTTTATAGCTGTATGCCTTGTGCTCTACGGAATTGTTTTTGCAGTGGACAGCGAGAAAGGAATAGCAAGCATCAAATCCAGCTATCGAATGTTCACAGACCCGAATATAGGTCTCATACCCTTAATTCTCGCAGCTATATTCATAGGTGGACTGGTGCAGACTGTTGTTCCTAGTGAGCTCATAATAAGATGGCTTGGCAGAGAATCAGGCATAAAAGGAATAGCTCTTGGAGCCATCCTTGGAAGCATGATGCCAGGTGGTCCCTACGTGTCCTTTCCTATTGCAGGAGCTATATACCGTGCAGGCGCAAGTGTGGGTGTTGTCATAGCTTTTATAAGTAGCTGGTCACTGATAGCGTTTGCAAGATTACCCTTGGAGCTTCCTTTTCTAGGTAAAGATGTCGTAGTGGTGAGAATCGCTGCATCTCTCATTTTCCCTATAATCATAGGGTTAATAGGACAAATGATATACAATAATTTATAATTTTATTAGGGTTTGTTCGATAAATTTAAGGTTGAGTTGAAGCGTATGCGAAAAATTCAAATATTTAAATGAGTTGAGTTCTGAATTTAACAATATTCTATTAGTGAACTACCCCTCGCTTACGCATGGAGCTTCCTGCTTCAACCATCAGCACTTACCTCTGGCGGCGCTCTCAGCCTTCCAGGGCAGAGGTGCCAGATGTCCACAGGCTTCACTTCGGGTCGTCCCAACCCTAGGTCTGCCAGCAGCCAAGCAGACAATCTCTTACATAGCTCTAACAAATATATACTTATCGGCTCTCATCCCCTCCTGTATAGTCCCGAAACCTTTGACTTTATATACTCGTCTTCTCCGCATGGGAAAACGAAA
>CAZCRM010000147.1:0-3593 GCA_964501085.1 uncultured Methanosarcinales archaeon
TATAAGGCAATCATGGTGATAACTTTCGTTCTCATAAGTATGGTGAAGGAAAAAGCAAAAGAGCTTGGGATATATAGAGTATTTGCCACCTTATTCTCCTGGATGGAATATGTTTTCAAAGTGCTTGAGTTATGCTGAAGGATAAGAAAATTTTTGAAAGGAAATTATACGAAGTTATGCGGATAACTATATATCTCAGCCTGCAGAATAAAAGAAAGGGTGTCGTGGCGATCCTCAGAGCCTGTGGAGAGTCAACCTCTACTCCTCGTTACCTCTCAGCAGGTAATAGAGGGGCAAGTTTTCTCAATGAAGCAGGAAACTCCCTGCGTAAGCAAGGGGTAGTTCATTGTATAACTATAAATACACAAAAAAGAAAGGTGAAACCATGACGAAAAAAACCACAAAAAGACCTGATCTTAGAGAACTAAGAATCGGTGATGTTCTTCATGTTGGCACTGAGGATAAAGGCGAAGTGTTTAAGGTCACAAAGCTTGGAGAGAACACTTATATTCTTGATCGTGGAGGCGAGCTTATTGAATATGGCAGGGCTGTGATGGCAAAAAACATATACGAGTTTGCCACGAGATACAAAGCAGTTTTTTGGATAACCCATGAAGATGTATGAGTAATAAGTAATAAGCATATAAGCTGATTATTACACAGGATAATCGCTCCTACCAATATTAAGCATAGTGTGGAGATTCTGATGGAATTCAAAGAATGGGAGCCAATATATGAAGAGATACTGCACGATTTTGGCTGGGAGCGCAGGAAAGATGAAGAGGCTGCATTATTATTATCAGAAATAATTTCTGAAAATGTTCTGGATATAACAAAGTTGAAGGAGAAGATAGAGGGAAAGGACGTTCTTGTTTGTGGTAATGCATCATCACTTTCCCATGATCTTGATAGAATAGACAAAAGCAAGTATGTAATAATTGCTGCGGATGGGGCAACAAGTGTGCTGATTAGGAAGAATATCATACCAGATATAATAGTTACTGATCTCGATGGTTACATGCCTGATGAGTTTCTGGCAAATAAGATGGGCGCTATCATGGTGGTGCATGCCCATGGAGATAACATGCATAAGCTTGAGATTGTGCGAGAACTCAAGAATGTTATTCCAACAACACAGGCTGAGCCCTTTTCTGAGGTCTATAACTTTGGAGGATTAAGTGATGGCGATAGAAGTGTTTTTCTTGCACATACTTTTAACGCAAGGAGTATTATACTTGCTGGTTTTTATTTTGAGGATGAAAAGGTTTCAGAGATCAAGAAGAAAAAGCTCAGATGGGCGAAAAAGCTAATAAAGATGATTCCTGGGGTAAGGATGGCATGCAATAAGACAAGAACATGGCATGAGTAAGAGTAACCAAAACATATAAATATCATCAATTTTAATTACATTTTATGCAGGTTGGGGAGTGAAGTTCAAAGTGTGATTTATAACTTGAAAGACCTGTCTGGCTTTGGGTAATTCTTCACAACTATAGCAAATATGTTGCGCCATAGACTAACTGCAAACAGAGCCACCTCTTTTCTTCCCCTCAACAACCAACTGAACTTTTTCTTATCAGCAGAGAAACCTGACTCGCTCAAATTCCTCTTAAAATACTTAAGAAACTGATATGGGGTTTCAGCAATTTTCTCAATAGCTATTGCCAATCAAAACCAATTCTAGCCATATTACGTTTTACGTAAACGTTTCCTTGCCAAATATGAAGTATTCCTTGTGTGTAGTACTTGTATAGAGAAATTGAATCGATCCTTATTCCTATTATCATGCGTAGAGCTTTGTTCGGATCGAGTTGTTTGATTTATAGAAGCGTAGCAATATATAGAGCTGTGCTTCAAAAAAAAGAATTACCAAAGATATTTATTTTAAGGCTCCGAACTTCGCTCGGATTTATCCTTTTACATGCTTATACGAGCTGGGATACTATAATTCAAGAATTTCCCAGAATACTTGCTATAATATCACAACAATCATAAAAAAATAAAATACAACTTAAGATATTATGTTATTATGCATAACAAGTTCATCACCTTCTCACGCAATATCTTTATCCCCCTCACCAATATCTGTAGAAATAAATGTGCATACTGCGGATTCAGGCGGGATATCGGGCATCCTGAGGCAAAACTACTCACTCCTTCTGAGGTCAAGGAGCTACTTTCAAGAGGGGTAAAAGCTGGCTGTAGTGAGGCGCTTTTCACCTTTGGAGAGAGACCTGAAGAAGTAAAAGGCTTTATGCCATGGCTTAATGAGCTTGGATATGATAACATAATAGATTATCTTGTAGAGCTCTGCAAACTCTCCATACACATGGGTCTTCTGCCCCACAGCAATCCCGGAATCTTGAAGAAGAGCGAGCTTGAGAAACTAAAGCCGTACAACGCCAGCATGGGTCTCATGCTTGAAACAATTGCAGAGGTTGAAGCACATAAGGATAGCAAAGGGAAAAACCCTATGTTAAGGATTAAAACTATAGAGATGGCAGGTGAGCTTGGCATACCTTTCACCACAGGAATACTCATAGGTATAGGCGAGACCTGGCAGGACAGAGTTGATTCTCTTCTTGTTATAAAGGAGATTCATGAACGATATGGGCATATCCAGGAGGTCATAATCCAGAACTTCACCCCTAAACCATATACCAAGATGGCTACGTTTACTTCACCAAGCATGAAAGAGATGGCAAGGGTGGTAACAATGGCAAGAGAGCTTCTTCCTGAGGATGTGGCAATACAGATACCACCCAATCTCGCTGATCCTGTTGAATTGATAAAGGCTGGTGCCTCTGACCTTGGCGGAATCTCACCAATCACCATAGATTACATCAATCCTGAAGAGCCATGGCCTGAGATTGCAGAACTTAAAGCCAAGCTCCCTCTTAGAGAACGATTACCCATCTACCCCAAGTATGTGAGAAAAAAATGGTATAGTAGGCATATAGCACCTCTGATAGACCGACTTTCTGATGCAGAGGGATTTCGGAAACCATATTTATAATGAAATGTATGTAAAACGAGGTGACACAGCTACACAGCATTCAGGAAAAAGTTATGGATGGAGAGTGCAGTGAGGATGATGCACTCAAACTCTGCAAAAACACACATCTTCTTTTTTATATAGCAGATGAACTTCGAAAAAGGGCGGTGGGGGATAAGGTTACGTATGTTATTAATAGAAACATCAACTTCACAAACATGTGCATATGTGGCTGTAGGTTCTGTGCCTTCAGGAAGGATAAGGGATACATACTCTCCATCCCTGAAATTCTTGAGAAAACAGAAGAGGCTGTGAAGAACAATGCAACAGAGGTGTGTATTCAGGGTGGACTTCTGCCTGACTGGGATGTTTTTAATTATTGTGAGATTCTTGAGAGTATCAAGAGCGAGTTCCCTGAGATGCATATTCACGCTTTCTCTCCAATGGAGGTGTTTCATGCTGCCAGAAACAGCAATATGAGTGTGAAGGAAACCCTCTCATGTCTGAAGAAAGCAGGTCTTGATTCCATGCCAGGTACTGCAGCAGAGATTCTTGTTGACAGGGTGAGAGAGAAAATCTGTCCTGAAAAACTCAAGAC
>CAZCRM010000148.1:0-3589 GCA_964501085.1 uncultured Methanosarcinales archaeon
GATTTCAATACAACATGGTTCACAACAGGTATGAAGTGCAGTACCAGTGACCAGAATGCTGATTGCTATGTAAATGCCACAGATAGAATGGTCTGGCTGAGAATACCGCATTTCTCAGGTATTGGTCCTCAGATTTATTCAGAGAGTGTGACATACGGAGTAAATTTGACTGTAGACATAGCCACAAGAACAACAAGCGCTAGCCACAACGCCACCTACATACTTATCCTGCAAAACAACGGAACTGTAAGCGATACCTATAACCTGACAGTTGATAATCCTGATGGCGCCTTAACTGCTGCCCTCAACATCAGTGGGAATATTACCCTGAATCAAAGTGAAGTTAGAATCCTTCTCCTCAATGTGACCAATAACATTTCTGGAACGTTCCATGTTAACGTAACAGCAGTTTCAACCAATGATAGTTCCAAGGTGAGTTATGTCAATACCACAACTACTATACCTATTGTAATCAATATCACAAGCCCTGCAAATGCCAGTACAACTACAGCTGACTATGTAAATGTCACAGTAACCCTGGACGCTAATGGTACAGCACGGTATTTGAACTGGGAAGGTCAGAACTATACAATGTATCCAAATACATCACAGCCTGCAGGGACTGTATTCTACAGGAATATGACAGGATTGCTCAGTGGAAATTATAGCTTCAAGATATATGCCAATGGTTCAGATGGCGTGCTTAATGTGTCTGAAACAAGGATAGTAATAGTAAATCGAACAATTACAACTAATTTATCCTCCTATATCGACCCTGCAACAGGTAATATCAACGAGACTCTTAATTTACCAGCACCGAGTGGAAATGTTACTCTTACCATCTTTAACGGCACAAATGCAACATTGAATGGTACCACTATAACCAATATCTCAGTAAACTCGATAAGGCAGGTAAATTCATCATATACGCTATCTGGCAGTTACAGGTTTGCAGGAGAAAACCTCACCCTAGGTCCAGAAGGCGCACGTTTCAGTCCTGACATACAGATACGGTTTAACTATACAGATGCTCAGCTTACAGCTGCTGGTATCCAAGAATCAAGCTTAACCGTGCAGTTCTACAACACCACCTCTAACCAGTGGGAGTCGCTAACTACATTTCTTCTTAATACAACTCATAATTACATCATAGTGAATGTTAGCCACTTCAGCACCTTTGCACTAGTAGGAACAGCAGCATCCGAAACAACAACGTCAACATCATCAGGAACAGGAGGAAGTACTGGTGGAGGAGGAGTGGTGACCTCAGAGCCCTTTGATAATATAGATAAAGCAGAGAGGCATGAGAAGGATCTTATTGCCGGCACACCTGTTACCTATAGCTTCACGGCGCCGGAGCTTGGGATATATGAAGTGATGGTGACTGGCAAGGAGAACGAATATAACATCGCCATAAGGGTTGAAGTACTTAAGGGTACATCAAAACTTGTGTCTGTTTCACCACCTGGTATGGTATATAAGAACATCAATATCTGGGCTGGTACAAAGCGGATAAAAGAAGCTTTGATAAGATTCAAGGTAAAGAACTCATGGATAACCAGCAACAACCTTGTTGCTGCCGATATTAAGATGGTCAGGTGGGATGGAAGCAAATGGGTACAGCTTGAAACCACACAGAAGGCAAAGGATGACACCTATACCTACTATGAAGCTAGAAGTGAAAGCTTCTCAATGTTCGCTATAACAGGATTGAAGGAAGCAACTCCTACAGCAACAGTACCCAAAACTAAGGTAGCAACAGTAACTCAAACAGCAGTAACTCAAACTCCTCCGAGTAAACCCACTACAACAGAAGTGAAAAAGAATCCAGGGTTCGGTATCGCTCTATTTATAGCCGTATTATACGTTGTTTACCTGCTAAGAAGAAAATAATATTTTTTTAATTTTTAATTTTTAATTTTTTTCATTACATTCCTCACACCCAGAGCTATGCCCTCCACTTCTATCCCACCCTTTCCTTTGGCGCCATCCCCTACAATATAAAGATTATGTATAGGTGTGGTGTTACCAATATCGCTCCCTGACTTTGATCTGTTCACAGGCCAGCCATCATGATAGCACTGTATCAGAAGCACCTTGAATCCATCAGGAAAAAGTTTCTTTAAATCAAGAAGTCCAAGACGTATCTCCTCTTTAAGATCATTTGAAACAAGAGTTTGGTGGGACATCACAAGATGTTTTTTAGGGGGTGCAAGGCTGGGGTCTGCATTGGTTACCTCGTTAATTCCATTGATTCTCTGTGCAAAAGGAGTAAATACAACACCACTATGGCTAATAAGAGGTTTCTCAGAAGCAATGCATATCTTTATGCCTTTTGAGGGGGTAATTCTGCTGATTTTCTGGAGATATTCATTATCTGTACAGCGATACATTCTGCTTGTTTCACTATGCCCAATATCACTGATAACGAGATCAGCATTAATTCTTCTCCCATTTACACTGATACCGGTTGCATGCCCTTTATGAATGATTATTCTATCCACCTGCGCTCTTGTATGAAGTTTCCCTCCGTTTGAGTTTATAATCTGAGCAAGGGCATCAGTTATAGCGCCACACCCACCCATAGGAATTCCAGGACCACCATAGCGGAGAACGTTATGTATTATTTCAAGCATCTCTTTTGCCTGAATCTCCTCTGATTTTAAGCTCAATGCCCATCCGCAGAAGGAATCCACAAATCTTGCGATTAGTTCATCCTCAAAGTACTTCGATACCCAATCCTTGAATGATATATTTGGTTTGAGAATCCTTGAGGCAAAGGTGAGAAAAGCAAACTTCATGCGATCCGAGAGCGAGATAAGTTTTTTAAAATCCTCAAAGGTGAGGTGTTTATTCTTCATCATTATCGTAGCCATGGGCTGTGAGTCAACGATTGTCACATCTGCACCTAATTCGTTCAGCATCTGTGCGAGAGGTCCTCTTGAGCCATGAGGAATCATGTGAAGTGCTCCTGTGGAGAGCTTGAAGCCTTTGTACTCAAGATTGGTAAACCTGCCTCCTATGAAAGGAAGACGCTCGAATATCTCGACATCATAACCTTCTTTTGATAGTTCTGCTCCAGCAAGCAATCCCCCAAGACCTGAACCTATAACAACAGCTTTCATATTATTGAATGGATCTCATCGTAGGAGACCCTCTTTTTCACCTCCTTTAACTTAATTTGCAAAGCTATTACCTTTAAATGTAGATTCTTACTTCTACCCACTCTCTCACGCTGAGAGCAGTATTCCATGAATGCCTGCTGAGTTGATAAAAAATTGATAGATTATTTATTTTTCCTTTTTGATTTTATTTGCGATGTCCTTTCCCAACCGTCTGCACTCCTCAAGATCCTTTTCAGTGGGGGCATACTGCACCCGAAGAACGGGGTCAATTACTTTCATACCCATCTCCCGCATCTTTTCAGCGATCATGACAGGAGCTTCACCACTCCATCCATAGGAACCAAAGGCTGCACCTATCTTACCTTTTACCTCTGTCTTGGCAAGGTTGTCAAGAAACTTCTCCATAGGGGGAAGCATCTTGTAGTAGAAGGTGGAAGAACCTATAGCGATGGCATCAGCATTTG
>CAZCRM010000149.1:0-3566 GCA_964501085.1 uncultured Methanosarcinales archaeon
GATGAGATATTAGGTCATCTTTTTAACAAAAAGAAGTCTCTGTATCACTGTCACATGTGAGATAACCGCTACTATTATGATTATATAGAGAAGAGCGTTTTCATAATATAGCTGACCCAGTGCGCCGATTATTATCAATATGAGCTTTTCCTGTCGTTCAGCGATTCCGACGGTACAGCTCTTTAGTCCACCTATGGATTCGGCTTTGGCTCTTGTATAGCTTGCCATAATCATGCCAAACAGAGCAAAGAAACCCCAGAACCATGACACATAACCTCCATAAACAATACCTGTTATTATGAAGAATTCAGCATATCTGTCTGTCACATGATCCAGCACACCCCCAAACCTTGTTTGATTTTTCAAGTATCTTGCTGTTGTGCCATCAGCCATATCAAAAACACCTGTTAAGAGTATAAAAAAAACTCCAGCCAGAATATTCCTATCCTTGAATTCAAGCATGGAAGCAATGCTTGAAAGCAGACTCAGCAGGGTGAGTATATTCGGACTCAGGGATAACATTGCAAAAACCTTTCCAAGAGGAAGAAAAAGTCTCTGATATTTTTCCCTGAACCTGCCAAGCATTACATAATCTCCATAAGTTTCTCAACCCTTTCTCGAATCATTACTTCGTTTATCTCATAATCCATACCCACGTTCTCAACCATGAAGGACGCTGCAGCAGATGCAAAATATGCAGAGGTTAGAGCATCGTTAGTTTTCAGGTATTCATAAATGAAACCTGCGGCATACACATCCCCAGCACCTGTAGGGTCTTTTAGATTTGTAGGATATGCCGGTATTCTGCAGATTTTTCCATCATCATAAACAATGGAACCTCTTTCTGCAAGGGTGATAATAACAATTTTTATACCTGTTTTAGAGAGTATTTCAAGAGCTTTTTTCATATATTTTGAGTTCGACATTAAAAGAGCTTCTTCACCCGTGAGCTTCAGAATATCAATATTCTGCAAAAAAGGTTTTGCATCTTTTATTGTAACGCTTTCCACCATACCATTTTCATTTATTCTTCTCAACAAACCCTGAGGGTCCAGAAGACTAAAAGAGCTATTTGTAGCAAGATAATGAAGGGTTTCTAAGGGAATTTCCTGAAGCAGGGGTCCGATTAACACAGCATCACTCTCAAAAAACTCTTTTGGAATATCTGATTTATAAATGCTTCCAGCATCTCCAAGAGCATGAAGAGTACGGTTTCCTTCTTTATCATACATCACATGAAATCCTGTAGAAGCATCACCTGTAATAAGATTTGATACATGTATTCCATGATTCGTTAGCTTTTTATAAAAATCTTTTGCATAATGTTTACCTACCTTTGCTATTACGTTTGTTTTTGTACATAGTCTTGTTAGTATCATGGCTGTATTAAAAACAAACCCTGATAACACTCTTTTAGGTTTTTGTCCTGGAAGTTCAATGAGATCAAAGGCTGGATTTCCAATTATGGAAACTCTGTGTGCCATGTTTTCTTATGGGTGTGGAGCAATATATCGTGTTTTGGTCACCTCACAAGATATAATTTTCCCGACATCGTTAGGGTATGAAGGAGTCTGCTCTGAGAAACAATGGTCTCTGGTTTGTCTGATATCTCAGAAAGGTATAAATAATAATTATAATTATTATGATAGATGAGGAGGATATAATGACTGAGGGTAATTTTATCGTAGGGAATCTTGCCGTTCCTTTGGTAGCACTGATGCTTTTCGGAATTACAGCAGGTACCGCTTACGGGTTCAATTTTAATGGCTATACCTACAATGAAACAGGATCTCCTTTGAATGACACCAATGTCACCATAGAGGAATACGCTTTTACGCAAATGGGACCTACTTTAATTGCAAGCTATTCTAATGTAAGCAATAATACAGGGTATTTTAATGTGACAGTCCCTGATAACCAGACCTCTTTATATAAAATAATAATAAAACATTTCAATACAACAACCTCTGCCCTTGACTACATCGGTCAATCATTACCAATGCTTCCATACATGGATATACATCACATCACCTTAGACCCCAATCCGATGAAATTCTATCTCAGACCTGGTGGCACGATACACATAAATGCCACGAATGAAAGCGGAGCTCCTGTAGCTTTTAGATATATGATCAAAGATACAAAACTGGGTTATCCTGTGGCTGAGCACTTCAGTGATGAGGTATTTAATGCTACGATATACGTGCCAAGAAAAAGAAACTACTCTATAATGATATATCCCAATAATAGCATTCCTGTGAGCTATGCACTTACCAAGGACAATTTCACAGCACCAGATTATACTGTAAACGTCACCTTCAACACCTCCATGCTGTTAAGAAGGGTCACAGGCCATGCATTATATAACAACTCAGCCAACTTCACAGACCTGAAGATAATACCCTATCTTCTGGAACCAGGAGATATGGTGTTTCAGGATCATCCAATGCCATATAATATGAGTGCATGGAACTGTCCCTTCGGTCCTGGAAGTTGTGAAAGTGATATTTACGATCCCATAAACGGTACCTATAACATAACCCTTCCTGGGGCAAAGATGAATGCAAACATCCTGCTCTTTGCCACTGCTTATAACAGCACTAATTACTATGGAGGGTTCAAGAGTATTTCCTTAAATTATTCAAATGAACCAGTGACTGTTAATTTCACACTGCAGCCTCTCTTAGGAATTCCTACTAATATTACATTAGAAAGTGCAAGCTGTGATGAAAAATGTAGCGTAAATGTAACCACAAAGAAACTTCCTTTCCAGCTCAAAAATTCTTCATCAAATGCAAATATCTCTGGATTTGCGCATATTGAGATTGAGGTTAATTACTCTGGCACCTCTTTCAGCTGGATGGTGGATGTGAAGCAATCAGATAACGGTTCGTTCTCGATACCTGCTCTTGCTGGTGAAGATATAAAGAAAATCAACGTATTCACTCAGGAAGAGGCTCCCTTAAAAACCAAGAAAACCGCATCACAGCTTACATCATATCCTGTGCTCATCAACCTCACGCACTTCGATCCAGGGGCGATAAATGAAAGCGAAGCACCGCCAATATTTATAGATATGCTGAAAAGCATACCTGAATGTGATATACCTTATCCCTCTGCAAAATGCTCTTTATTCCCTGCTGAAATCAACAAAAGCAAGTTCGATCCCTTCAGAATCGTCATTGGTGGAGGCAAAATCAGTTTGAGAATAAGAAGTAACAACAATATTACTGTTCACTACAAGAATGTGGACATGTTAGCTTCAGGACCTCCTGATGCTCTGTTTGATACAAGTGCAAACCAGTCAAAGGCTGGAGCAACACTGGAAGAGGCATGGCGATTCGGAAGTAAAGGTCCTGAGATATATGATGAAGTGCTTATAGGCATACCTCTTAATTCCAGTGCAAACGCCAGCAATGTATCAGTAAAGATCTGGAAGCTTTATGATGATGACTGGAATGAGATATGGAATACAAGCATGGGAATCTCTCAGATACCTTCTGATTACAGTGATTTCAATACAACATGGTTCACAACAGGTATGAAGTGCAGTACCAGTGACCAGA
>CAZCRM010000150.1:0-3554 GCA_964501085.1 uncultured Methanosarcinales archaeon
CAAGCTGTGGTAATCCTTCCCTTGCTAACATGTGTATCTTTCTCTGGTCAATACCACCCACAGCCACATCAACACCAAGGTGAGCGATATCCATCGCCTGCATCAGAGGGTATATCATCTGCGACACCCTAGGATTCTCTGCATTCCTGCTCACCTCGTCCATACTTCTTCTTGCTCTGTTCAGTGTGGTGATACGGGCAAGCTTCAGTACGTTAAGCATGTACTCAGGGTCAAGCTGGTAGGAAGAACCCAGCACAAAACTTGTTTTTTTCTCATCAAGACCCAGAGCGATAAAGCATTCTTTGTTGTATTCAGCCACCCTCCTGACCTCATCCAGATCCCCCTTCTCGTTGAGATATGCATGCATGTCTGCAAGAAGCACTGTAATCCTGAAACCTACACTCTGGAGGTCAAGAAGTTTATTTACCGTGAGCACATGACCCATATGGATTTTTCCACTGGGCTCATATCCGATGTAGGCAGAGGGTGCTTTATTTGAGTTTAGTAGAGCTTCAAGCTCTTCCTCTGTTACTATTTCCTCTGTATTGCGTTTGATTAATGATAGCTTGTCCATAGCCCAAAACTGGTTCAGCATACACATATACTCTACGGTTATACGTTATTAGCCATAATTACGCTTCATGCGCAAGAAACAGAAAATGTGGATAAGGGATATGGCAAAGCAGCGCATTGCACGACTTTTTGAGCTTGCAGACAATGAGTTTCATAACAACCCGGAGCGCAGTAACAGATATGTGAGGCTTGCCAGAAGCATCAGCATGAGATACCGTGTTAGGATTCCAGAACATCTGAAGCAAAGGATGTGCAAGCACTGCTATTGTTATCTGGTGCAGGGGGTGACTGCACGCACAAGACTTCAGGGAACGCATATCAGCATAA
This sequence comes from uncultured Methanosarcinales archaeon, assembly GCA_964501085.1. Taxonomy (GTDB): domain Archaea; phylum Halobacteriota; class Methanosarcinia; order Methanosarcinales; family Methanoperedenaceae; genus CAZCRM01. The sequence continues at coordinate 901 of CAZCRM010000150.1, forward strand.
CATGCCTGAGATGTGGAAAACAGATGAGACGACCCTATTAATGAAAGCTCATCTGTGAAAAACCGATATTTTTGTTGAATACCCTTTCAGCAGTAATATCAGTCTCTATTATGAATATCTCAACCACCATGAAAGCTTTAGCTTTTTTTCTGATACAACCCATGGAAATACCTTTGCTACTGCCTGCAGTGGCATGAAGATGTATCTTGGGTGTGTTATTTTCCCATACGATGTTGCCTACACCGATAATCTCCTTTGCGTCATCAAACGAAGACCATACTACTGCAGGAGGTACGGTTTTTTCCTTTGGTCCTGTAACGAGCTGAGCACTGCCCATCGCACCTAACATGATGAAGAACGCTGATTTAATTTGCTCTTTGAGAGCGAGTTCTGAAAGCTCAGAAAGCAGGTCTTCGTTATGATCAACTCTGACGATGAACACTCTTTTAATATAACCTTTCTGATAATCCATACCTTAAACTATATTTTGCACAGCTTATCTACCTTTGTTAGGAGGTAAGTGGTTTATGTATGCAAAAAATATATACATTTCTGCCGGCATGACTTACTAACGCCTCACGCTTCATTATTATACTCTTACGGAGCCTGCAATTATGCAGCAAAAACCGGATAAAGCTAAAATAAAACTCTCTCTGGGCTATTCCCCCTGCCCCAATGATACGTTTATTTTCTATGCCTTAACTCATAAAAAGATAACAGGAGGGGTGGAATTTTATGAGGCACTGCATGATGTAGAAACCCTGAATAGAATGGCTATGCATAAAGAACTTGATATAACCAAAGCATCGTTTCATGCATTTGCATATCTTAGAGAGGATTACTGCCTATTACGTTCAGGCAGTGCGGTGGGAAGGGGATGCGGACCACTGGTGGTGGCAAAGTCCTCAATAAAGATTACAGGCAGAAGAATCGCTGTTCCAGGAAGGTTGACCACTGCCTGCCTTCTCCTGAAGCTCTTTGAGCCTGATATTAATATTGTGGAGATGCCCTTTAACAGTATCATGAATGCGGTAAGTCTTGGGATGGTGGATGCAGGGGTGATCATTCATGAGGGCAGGTTCACATATCCACGATACAACCTTGTAAAGGTGGTTGATTTAGGGGAATGGTGGGAGGAAGAAACTGGTTTACCTCTCCCTCTGGGCGGGATTCTTGCCAGAAGGGATCTGGGAGAAGAAATAATAAAAGAATCTGATCGCATGCTCAGAGAGAGCATATGCTATGCCCTTGAGAATCCTTCCTTGACATGGGGGTATGTCAAGAGTAACGCTCAGGAGCTGGAGGATGAGGTAATCACCCAGCATCTCAACCTCTATGTGAATGATTACACCTTGGATATAGGGGATGGTGCTAAGGCTGTTGAAAAACTTCTGAAAATAGCAGAAGAGATGGGAGTTGTCCCATCTTCAGCATCCCCGATTTTTTATTGATTTTAGTTACAACTAAGAGGTATCACAGGGTGCCCCAGGTGCACAGGATTCCTTTTCTTTCTGTTCTTCTTCACTCACTGTTGAAGCAAGTACATCATCAATTCTGAGAATCATGATGGCTGCTTCAGTGGCAGAGCTTATAGCCTGTGTTTTCATACGGAGAGGTTCAACAACACCCTTATTCCACATATCCTCAACCTCACCAGTGAAGACATTGAGACCTGCATCCCTGTTCCCTTTTTCATGCTGGCTCCGTAACTCCATCAATTTATCAATACTATCGAGACCTGAATTTTCTGCAAGGGTCTTTGGAATCACCTCTATGGCTTCTGCAAATTTCATGATTGCAAGTTGTTCTTTACCTTTTAATGTTGTGGCATACTCTCTCAATCTCAATGCCACCTCAACCTCTGGCGACCCTGCTCCTGCAACCACTTTATCATCCTCTATGACCGTGCCCACAGCTCTCAGGGCATCTTCAACAGCCCTTTCAGCACTATCCAGAACATGCTGTGTTCCCCCTCTGAGCACTATGGAAACCGCTCTGGGATTGCTGCACTGGGTGATATAGAGCATCTTATCTTCGCCATGTCCTCGTATCTCCACCATACCTGCGCTTCCTATGTCAGATGCGCTGAAATCGTCCACGCTTGTGATGAGTCTGGCTCCAATAGCTCTTGCTATTCTTTCTATGTCCTTTTTCTCAACCCGCTCTACTGCAAGAATATTATGCTTTGCTAGGTAATGCTGGGCAAGATCCTCAATGCCGAGCTGGCAAAGCACAACATTTGCTCCTGTAGCTGCGATTCTATCAACGATACCCTTGACAATCTCTTCTTCTTCATCAAGATATCTTTGAAGTTCATCTGCTGAGGATATCTTTATCTCTGCATCAAGCTCCATCTTGCTGAACTCTATGGGTCTGGTAATCAGAGCGATTCTTGCATTTTTCACCCTGTCAGGCATGTCATGATGTGCTTTATCTTTATCAAGCGCTATACCCTCTACAAATTCTGAATCCTCCAGACTTGCCCCCGCTTTTTTCACGATATTTATGTTATCGATATCCACAACCTTCTTTCCATTTTGTTCGTCCACTATGGATTTTACTGCCTTAACCACAATGTGGGCAAGTTTTTCCTTGACACCTTCAGCACCTTTCCCTGTCATAGCTGTTTTTGCAATATTCAGAAGGATGGCATC
>CAZCRM010000151.1:0-3488 GCA_964501085.1 uncultured Methanosarcinales archaeon
TGCTCCGATCGGGATTTGAACCCGAGTCTTCGGCTCGAAAGGCCGAAATGATTGGCCACTACACTATCGGAGCACGCATAATAATTACACATATATACTTAATTGTTTGGTAGTCTTTATTTTTTCGGAGTATATAATGTTGAATATTTGGTTAAATCTTTAGGTGAGATACTCTCGAAAAATTTTACCATAATTGTTTCAAAGGAAGCTACGTTATTTTAAAAATTCTTTTTAAATAAAAATACTTCTTTTATATGCGTATATGTTTATCTCGAACAGAATAAGAATAAATAGGTTAGATACCAAAATAGGAGTATGCAGAATGATGAGAGAGCTCGACTTGCGGCTGATATCAAAAGTAAAAAATACATTGATGAGTATATCGAGAGATGGTTGAAACTTGATGCTGTGGATAAACCCTATGTCGAATGTGAGATATGCAAGTATGCGAGTAATGCGTCTATTCATCAGCATCTCTTAATACCAGAGGAGTATGGTAAGTATCCAAACAAAAACCGCATCCTTCATCTGTGCTCCAACTGCTATTACGAACTTCGAGCCTTGATGGACAAACACCGCATTGCAGAGCCTGAATTAGATATGCCACAGATGTGTGAGGAAGCTTTTGAGGAGTTGATGGATATAAAAAAACCCTACAGAGAAGCACATAGGAATCTAGAGAGAATCGTAATCTAACCTATGGAAAACTATATCATATCCCATGATGAAAATATGTACAATGAAACTGATTATACCACACCCAGGTCATTTTTCAGCTCTAAAAGAGATATGCAAACATGCTACTGAAGAAGTAGCAGAGATATATATGGCAGGTATTCCAGAGGTGCTTGGAAGTGGGAGGATTACCCTATATGCACCATTATTGGAAGAGATTGCCCAGCAAACAAGGTATGTTCATGATAATAGGTTAAACATCGGTATTGTTATGAATCCCTCATGCATGGGCGGACAACATCTTACTTCACAAGGATATAAAACGTTCAAATGGTATCTTGAAAAACTGAATGAGTTTGGAGTAGATACTATAACTGTGGCAGAGCCTTATCTTATAGAGATGCTTGCCAAGGAGTTTCCTGATATGAAGGTTGTGGTGTCGTGCATAGCTCATGTGGATTCCCCTGAAAGGGCAAGATTCTTTGAGGAACTTGGCGCAGATTCCATAACCCTTGATACTAATATAAATAGAAATTTTGAGGTTATAGAGAGCATAAAAGAGGCTGTGGGTTGCGAGTTAAGATTGTTAGTGAATGAGGCATGTCTGTATAAATGCCCCTTTAGATATTTTCACTTCAACCTCTTTTCTCACATGACCGCGTTTGGGAGCAAGCCCAATATCTTCAGTGATTATTATTATGAGAAATGCATCTCATTCAGGGTGAGATACCCTGAACTGATTATAAAGTCTCCATGGGTTAGACCAGAGGATCTTAAGGTGTATGAGGACATTGGTATAGATGTCTTTAAGATCTCAGGTCGGGCCAATACTGTGGACTGGATAATAAAATGTATGAGAGCATACTCAAGCAGGTCGTATGATGGAAATCTGATGGACCTGCTGGATTGTCCGAGCGAACTGCGTGATATGTTCTATATTCCAAACAAGGAGCTGAACGGGGCTATACAGCAGTGGCAGAATTGCAAAAAAGTATGTCACAAGTGTGGGTTCTGTAAAGCAACTGCAGAACGAGTTATTGGCATCTATGAGTTTACAAATATGCAAAGAAAAACTGTTTCTTTAAAAGAGGTAGAGAAATGCGAGATTTCTTAGACAGGATTCCAGAAAACAGAGGTAGGCTAGAAAATAGTATCAGAAAAATCAAAGCAGCGCCTGTTTATGTTGTGGAGTTAAAGGTATTTGGAAGCGCATGTGGATGTATTGGTATGCTGGCTGATGTTAGGGGAGTACAAATCGAAGATATAGAGGTGTATCAAGAACATTTTGTCAAAGTCTTATCTGAGATAGGTCAGAATTTGGGCTTGAATCCTCATTTGATTTATGCCCGTACTCTACCAGGCTCTTTTGAGGTTGTCGCATTTACAGTACGTGAGCTTTGTGGCAGGTGCAAGAACGAGCTTGCCAGTTCTGAAAAACCAAGACCTGATTTGGTGATACTCAGTAAAAGCTCTTAGGTACACCTCAACAATTTTTTTATCCGTAAGTATTAATAGGTATGAATGCGTTAAAAAACATAAATGGAAGTTCTTGACTCAACAGGAAAACCTCTGCACGTAGGGAGTTATGTGCTGTATGCACCCACAGGTACAAAAGGAAAGGTAAGTGAGATTATGACTGACGAGGAAGGTACGTGGGTGCTTGTGGATGAGACCAATTTATACTATAAAGCAGAGGTTTTAACATCAATAGAAGAAATCAAAGAAAAAGAAGTGGGGGAGAAAATCTTTACTCGTGAAGAGGTAAGCAAGACGTTGGAGAAAGAAAAGGAAGCAGCTCCAACAGAGATGAGTGACGTAAGTCTTGAAAGCGGTGGATAAGGTACTATAAACCAGTAAGAAGAGAAGTAGTTTATAGTCATGATTATTTTGTAATGTTCTTTCATGAATGATTCGTAAGATTTAAGTACTTTAAGGTTTTAGGTAAGAGAGACAAGGGATTGTAATGGATGACGGTACAATAAAAAGACAACGTGGTGGAGGCAGGGCATAAGTAATTCTTTTAGAGCCCGATCTGTCATGTTGTCTTGTCGCTCTGTACCGCTCCAGATGAGCAATTTCTTGTAAAATAAAAAATAGGAGGTAAATAAACGTGGCTGACAAAATAGATCTATATAGCGACAGAGGAGCTCAACTCAAATCAGGCGTGGATTTAAATGCCATTAGCCCGTTGAGAAATGCCGCTATAAAAAAGATAATCAGAGATATAAAACGAACAGCAGCCGTTGACCTGGCTGGAATTGAGAAGGCCTTGGCAAACGCCACCATTGGTGGAAAGGGCAGAAAGGTTCCAGGCAGAGAGTTGAAATTGGACATCGTAGGGAATGCAGAGAAAATCCGCAGTGCTGTTGAAGATATGGTGCGTGTGGAGAGCGGTGATGATACAGTGGTAAAGGCATTAAATAATGGAAGACAGCTTCTTGTGCAGGTACCCTCTGCCAGAATCGATGCTGCAGCAGAGTATGTGTCATCTCTTACAGCAGCAGCATCTGCAACAGTACAGGCAATCATCGATACCTTCAATGTGAGCATGTTCGATTCACCCACTGTCAAGTCTGCTGTCTGGGGACAGTATCCACAGACCCTTGGTATGGTTGGTGGAAATGTAAACTCAATTCTGGAGATTCCCCAGAAGGATGAAGGCTTTGGTTATACACTGAGAAACGTGATGGCAAATCATATCGCAGCGGTTACAAGATACAGTGCCATGAATGCCGCAGCACTGTGCTCAATACTTGAAACCACTGGTGTGTATGAGATGGGTGATGCCATAGGTCCTATGGAGAGACACAGGT
>CAZCRM010000152.1:0-3476 GCA_964501085.1 uncultured Methanosarcinales archaeon
CCAAAATACTCAAGGTCATGGATATGGATATCTCCATTAAGATGAGCATCCGCAAGCTCTGAGGGTAGCATTAATAGATATTGCTCTTTGCTCATCTTGTCTGCTTTTTTCTTATGAGATGTCTCAGCATTCTCCTGAAGATTGGCATTGTCCTTTGCCTCAAAACCCTTGCCCAAATCTATACGAAAGGCATCATACACTGGTGTGCCAACCCTTGTTGAGATATTTCTCCATTCCACATGCCCTCTCTCAAGCAATATGATGTTCACAAGCTCCCTAACCAATGGACCAGAAAGAAACTTAACATTCATGCTCTTTATTCGTTTTTCTGCTTCTTTTGCAATCTCTTTTGCCTCCTCCTCTGTGATTGAAGGAATTCCGTAAAAGATTTCGCTCAGCTTTGTTTCTTTGAGAAGCTGTTTAACTATGGCATCTCTGTTCCATTCCATGAGATGCCCATCTGTTGTTCTCACCTTTGGCATTGAAGAAACATAAGAGCCATTTAAGGTTTTTTGAATGGTACTTTTTTGCTTCTTTTTTTTGCTTTTATTAGAATCCTCAACCACAATGCTACCCATTATAATCCTCCTTTATCTATTATTCAGGATGCTTTCCAGCCTGCTCTGGTTGAGCTTATTCTCTTTGAAAAGCTCGTTAGAAGTGTAGAACTCTTTACCAACCTGAAGTACAGGTGCACTCGTGGTGAATACCCCGTTCATACTAAGTTCTGTTAATGCTTCAGGAGTAGAGATATCCATCTCCTTGAACTTTATACCCCTCTCTTTCAGGAACGCCTTTAGTACCCTGCAATTAGGACACTCGCTGGTAGAATATATCAGAATGTCCGACATAACTGAGAGTATTATGGTATTATTTGTTTAATAATTTATGGTTATAGGGTATAACCACATTAAGGCAATCGAAATCTTTTTATTGAACCACAAACATGAAAGATTAGCAGGAGGTAGTTCATGGCAGGTCAGATGGGCGGACAGCCTATTATAATCTTGAAAAAAGGAACTGAGAGAACCCGTGGTGAAGAGGCAAAACGAATGAACATTATGGCAGCACGAGCCATAGCAGAGGCTGTGAGAACCACACTTGGACCAAAAGGTATGGATAAGATGCTGGTAGACCCAGCTGGTCTGGTAACCATCACCAATGATGGAGCTACAATACTGGATGAAATGAGAATCAGACATCCGGCTGCAAAGATGATCGCTGAAGTTGCCAAAACACAAGATGAAGAAGTGGGAGATGGTACCACAACAGCATCGACACTCGCTGGTGAGTTTTTAAAAGCTGCTCAGGAACTCATGGAACAGGGTGTTCATCCTTCAACCATAATTAAAGGATATACTATGGCATCCAAAAAGGCAAAGGAGATTTTACATGACATAGCCATACCTTCAAGTGATGATAACCTCAAGAAAATAGCAGAAACCGCACTCACAGGAAAAGGTGTTGAATTCTCAAAAGATAAGCTTTCTGATATCGCAGTAAAAGCAGTGAAATCAATAGTAAAACAAGAAAATGGTAAAAGGAGAGTGGATATCAAGGAGATTTCCATAGAAAAACGTGGAGAGGGAAGTGTGGATGATACCGAGCTTATTAATGGAATCATTCTGGACAAAACCAGAACACATCCAAGCATGCCTGCAAGAATAGAGAAAGCTAAAATAGCTATTCTCACAGCACCTATAGAAGTAAGGAAAGCAGATACCAAATCTGAAATCTCAATCGATGCCCCTGGTCAAACACGGATGTTTATTGAGGAGGAGGAAAGACTGGTAAGGACTGCTGCTGAAAAGGTGATTAAAAGCGGAGCGAATGCTGTGTTTTGTCAGAAGGGAGTGGATGACCTTGCAAGGTATTACCTTGCCAAAGCAGGAATATTCGTGACCCATCGTGTAAAGAAGAAGGATCTTATTAAGATATCCAGAGCTACAGGTGGAAAAATCGTTAGTAGTCTGGATGAGATAACTCCTGAGGCATTGGGATATGCGGATCTTGTTGAGGAGAGGATGGTGGGAAATGGTGAGATGATATTTATCACAGGATGTAAGAATGCTAACACCTACTCCATACTGCTACGTGGGGGTACAGAGCATGTGGTCACAAGCCTTGACCGTGCCATGAACGATGCCCTTAGAGTGGTGAGTGTTGCCATAGAGGATGAAAAGATAGTCGCAGGTGGAGGAGCACCTGAGGTTGAGGTTGCTATGAGACTGAGGGAGTATGCCAACTCCCTGAGCGGAAGGGAACAGCTCGCGGTTAGTAAGTTCGCTGATGCCATAGAAATCATTCCAAAAACACTTGCTGAGAATGCTGGACTTGATCAGGTTGACCTGCTTGCTGAGCTGAGAAGACAGCATGAACAGGGTAACAAAAACGTTGGTTTAGATGTATATATAGGTAAACCTGTTGATATGCTGGAGAATGGAGTCATTGAACCCCTGCGTGTGAAGACCCAGGCAATATCTTCAGCAACTGAAGCGGCTATAATGATTCTCAGAATCGATGATGTAATCGCTGCTGCAGAAGAGAAGCATCCCAAGAAGAAACCAGATTTGAGCGATGTGGAATGAATATAGTGGCGAAAATATAGTGGCAAAACTTGTTAGTACCTTGAATAAACACCTGCCTGTGAGAAGAAAAACCCTTGCTGAACTGCTTGAAGAAGAAAGACCTACGGTAACCAGCAGGGATGGCTCAGCATGTGTTATAGCCCGTGAAGAACTTGAGGTTTTGCGAAGCAGGATTCCAAGATATGAGTGGGATAATCTAAAGCTTCCGATAATAATAGAAATGATCCCTGATATAGGTGCAAGAGTTCGTGGAAGGGTTGAATGCAATATAATACGAGACCTTCTTTGTATCAAAAAAGGTGATGACAGCATCATCCTGTACTACCCTGAGATTATCGAGCTTCGGAAAAAACTTCCTACGGCAACGCAATATGGTTTTGTTCCACAAATTTAAGCTTTAATAACAGTACCTGTTGTTCTGCCCTTAAAAGCACTGATCAGTTTCTCAGGACAATTACCATTCACAATCTCACATCTCATTCTATTTTTTATGAGAAAACGAGGAAGTTCTGCATCTACACATGTCTGTTTCCCAACAAGTTCATGTGCGCTGATTTCCTTCTTCAGCTCACCATCGATGTATATCCCGTCCACATCAGTAGCCTTGATGAATCTGGCATTAAGCTGAAGCGCCACCCACGCAGCGATTGTATCAGAGGTAACATCCCATGTGTGAGGTAACTCATCTCTCTCTTTTAAAAGAGAGTAGGGGAGAAGAATGCCTGTTCCTGCTTTTATGTTATCTACAAGCTTTGCCCCTGTACCATCACCAAGATAGTACCCATACTGCTCCATCGCAAGTACTGCCATCCAGTGAGCGGCTTCCTGTGAAACCCTTACCCTTCTCACCAAATCTGCAAAAATCGACCCGCCTGGTATGATTAAAAC
>CAZCRM010000153.1:0-3394 GCA_964501085.1 uncultured Methanosarcinales archaeon
AAACCAAGAAAAAATCTATAACAAAAAATCCAGTGGCAAAATACTTGAGGAGATAGAGTATATTTCAAAAAGCTTAATAAAAGAAATATTGTATAATAATAAAGATACTGTAATCAAATCTCTGAAATTAGAGAATTCAGAAAAGCTGAAGTTATTGAAAGAGAAAATAATAGATTTAAATAAGAGAATAGAAGATTCTAAAGAGATAGATGCTCTTTTAAGAGGTTTCAATGCAGAATATATTTTGCCAGGAGCTTCTGGCTTGATAACCAAAGGTAAAATAGAGGTTTTGCCAACTGGAAGAAATTTTTATTCCCTTGACCCAAAGCGAGTTCCTACAAAAGCTGCTTTTAACGTAGGAAAAAAGCTTGCCAATGCTATTTTAGAGAAATTTAAAAAAGAAGAAGGAAGGCTTCCAGAAAACATAGCCTTTTACTGGATGGCAAGCGATATCATGTGGAGTGATGGCGAAGGAATGGCACAGATAATGTATCTTCTGGGGGTTAAGCCAGTATGGGAAAACAATGGTCAAGTAAAGGGTTTTGAAATCATACCACTTGAAGAGCTTGGAAGACCGAGAATAGATGTTACAGTAAGGGTTTCAGGCATTACAAGAGACAATTTTCCAAACTGTATAGAGTTGCTGGACGAAGCAATTCAAACAATAGCAAGCCTGGATGAGCCTCTGAGCATGAACTTTCCAAGAAAACATGCCCTTGCTCAGCTAAAAAACAATGACTGGAGAGACGCAACTCTAAGAATCTTCTCAAGCAAGGCTGGTACCTATTCTGCTGGTGTGAATCTTGCGGTATATGCAAGTGCATGGAAACAAGAGAAAGACCTCTCTGATATCTTTGTGTACTGGAATGGTTATGCTTATGGAAAAGGAATATCAAGCAAACCAGCACATGAACAGCTTGTGAGCAATCTTAAGACTGTTGAGGCAACTTTTAATAAAGTGGTGAGTGATGAATATGATTTGTTTGGGTGTTGCTGTTATTTTGCGACACATGGGGGCATGACCGCTGCTGCAAAGAGCATTTCTGGAAAAGAAATAAAATCCTATTATGGAGATACCAGAGAACCTGAGCATGTTGAGGTCAGAAGCCTTGCAGATGAGATAAGGAGAGTGGTGAGAACCAAGCTTTTGAATCCTAAGTGGATAGAGGGGATGAAACAGCATGGATACAAAGGTGCTGGAGATATCTCAAAGCGCATAGGAAGAGTATATGGATGGGAGGCTTCTACTCAGCAAGTGGATGACTGGATATTTGATGATATTGCCAAAACCTTTGTGCTTGATGAAGAGATGAAAAGATTCTTTGAAGAAAATAATCCCTATGCTCTTGAAGAGATAGCAAGAAGATTACTCGAGGCTCATGAACGAGGGCTTTGGAAAGCTAATTTAGATATTCTAAAAGAGTTAAAGAATGCCTATCTTGAGATTGAAGGGTGGATGGAAGAGAAGGCTGGAGAAGGGGAGTTTCAGGGAGGAGCGGTGGATATTCTCTCTCCTTTGGAGATTGAGGGCTGGGGAGATAAGATTAAGGATATCTTGCATAAACATAAACATACATGATTATAGAAACACATAACCTTACCAAGTACTTCAACAAACTATGTGCTGTGGATAGAGTCAATTTAGAGGTGGGAAATGAGATTTTTGGCTTGTTAGGACCAAACGGTGCTGGCAAGACCACCATGGTGCTGATGCTCACCACTTTGTTAAAACCAAGCAGTGGAGAAGCTTATGTGTGCGGATATGATGTGGTAAAGCAGGCTAAAAAGGTTAGAAGTGTGATAAGTTATGTTCCTCAGGAGATGGCTGTGGATATCAAACTCACAGGTTATGAAAACGTCATGCTGTATGCAAAACTTTATGGCATCGCTAATAAAAGCAAAGTAAATGAAGTGCTTGAGCTCATGGGATTGAGTGAGAGAAAACATGAAAAAGTAAGGAATTACTCAGGTGGAATGAGAAGAAGGCTTGAGCTTGCACAGGCTCTGGTTCATGAGCCAGAGGTATTGTTCTTGGATGAGCCTACTCTTGGCTTGGATGTGGCTGGAAGAAGAAAGATATGGGAGCATATCTCTTATCTAAGGAAAAAAGGAATTACCATATTCATGACCACACATTACATGGAAGAGGCTGATGAGTTTTGTGATAGGGTCGCGATTATAGACAAAGGAAGAATAGTTGCTCTGGATTCGCCAGCAGAGCTGAAGAATATAATTGGGAAGGATATTATAACCGCAAAGGTATCAGGAAATTTTAAAGGGTTGAGCATAGAAGGGATAGAGTTTCTGAGCTCTGAGAATGGAGAACTCAAGTTCATGGCTGAGAATGGAAGTGAAGCTCTTCCATTATTATCTGATGCGTTATCTAAACAAGGGTTAAAGGTTTTGGCTTTATCTATAAGAAAACCCTCACTTGATGATGTTTTTCTGGAAAAGGTAAGCACTAAGGAGGAGGAGAGTGGTTTTGATGCCTACAAATTCAGAACCCTGCTCAGGAGGAGAAAGTGAAGATTTTACCATATTTTGAGAGAGATTTAAAGCGATGGATAAGAGGTAGGGTTACGGTGTTCTCTTCATTGGTAATGCCAGCAGCATGGCTGATATTTGTGGGTCTTGCCTTACCAATAAGGTTCACCAACAACTATCTTGAGTTCATCACTCCGGGTATATTGGTGATGACTATGTTGTTTGCTTCATTACAAGGTGGAAATTTAATGATTTTTGATAAAATTCTTGGGTTTTTAAACAAGTTTCTGGCTTTACCTTCTGAAAGGGAAAGCATTCTTTTTAGCAAAATCCTTTTTATCACGTTTAGGGGAATGATTCAGTCTACTGTGATTCTGAGCTTGGCAATATTGCTCGGGGTAAGTGTGAAACCCATAACCATTATTCTTCTCTATCTTGTTCTTTTCATATTCGGGGTGCTTTTTTCTTCTATTTCTACAACCATAGCTTTGATAGTGGATGACCATGATGGTTATGCAGCAATAAACAGTATGATAAGCATGCCTTTATTTTTCACAAGCAGTGCTCTCATGCCCTATGAAGAAATGCCCCAATGGTTAAGAGTAATTGCACACATAAACCCTGTAAGCTATGCCATAGATGCTACAAGGGCATTGTTTGCTGGAAATCTTATGATTACAAAAATTGCTGAGCTTGTTTTAATGGCGATGATTGTTCTTATGTTATCTATACATGTGTTCAGAAAAGCAACTGTGTAAAGCTTAAGGAAGTATTAATATTCTGATAATATATAAATCACAATTCAGCGTGGAATTGTAAACCCAAAGAGAGAAATTCTGGATAGAGAGTATAACAACCTTCAGAGGTTTTTTGCATGATGAAAATGTTCCTCTATATTCTGCGAATAAGC
>CAZCRM010000154.1:0-3368 GCA_964501085.1 uncultured Methanosarcinales archaeon
GCAATTCCTCTCCACGCTACGAGCATTGGAGCTTACTTGTGACAGGAGCGTGAAAAGCCAATCCGAGCGATGCTCGGCGCATTTAGGTTGATGAAAGAAGTTAAGTCTCAGAACATATCCTACAATCTCTTATGTTTTGTTTTCGCCTGAGTAGGTTTTTAAAATATCGTAAGGTTTTTATTGTATCACATCATCCTCTACGTCCTGAAAAACGGGTTGAAAAACGGGGACGAGGACTGATTATAAAGGTGTGGAAAAATGTTCTTGAAACACAAATATATGGTGCAGTTGCTACTCATACTTATGTTATCTTTTACACTGAGCACAGTGAGAGCAAGTATTGATAATCTCAATAACTCCTGTGTGGATTGCCACAGAACATTATCTCCTTTCACAGAAGAAGAGGCTCGTTTAAATAAAATAAGAATACAGCATATTGAAAGAAACATATCCTGTTCGTTAGAGTGTCATGAAGATGTTATCAGAAAAGTGGCAAAAGATAATTTTCAGCAGTGGTCAAACTCAGAGCATGCACGATACTATGTTACATGTGATGCATGTCATGGAGGTGACAGAACCGCAACAACAGAAGCACGGGCTCATGCAGGCATGAGAAACAAGAGTGATCCAAATAGCAGCATATATTTCAAGAATATACCAGATACCTGCGGGAAATGTCATAAAGAGGAGTTGGAACATTTCAAGAACACCATGCATTATCAGAGATTGAGGGCTACATCCAGTGGTCCTTCATGTATCACATGTCATAAACCTCATACCTTCAAGGTACTTGAAGCATCTGAGCTAATAGTGGTATGCAGTGTATGCCATAACCCGACAGAGGGGATTGCACCTGCAGATGTTCCTAAGAGTGCAAAGGCAGCCCTTGAGAAACAGAAGGAACTGAAAAAAGTGGTATTGAAGGCAAAAATCGCCATAGATAAAGCCAAAGCTGATGGAAAAGATGTTTCATCAGCACAACTTTATCTGGAAAAAGCTCAGGATGTGGTAGACAGCATCCCTGCTTTATGGCATGGTTTTAATCTCAAGAATTTTGATCAGCAGATGCAGAACGGCATTGATTGGGCTGAAAAAGCTAAAGATATGGTATCAGGTGCTGAACCAACTGTACAGACGCCAGATGTTGGAATAGCTATGATACTCGGCATCTTCGCAGTATTATACTTTGTTAGAAGATGGTGATATGTAATGGATGATCTCTCACTCCTCTCTACCATCAGAAACTGGATATCAAGAAATAAGCTAATCATAGCGATTGTACTGATTGTTCTGATTTCATCAGTAGCGGTTGCTACAGAAAAAATACTTGAAATCACGGAAAACCCTGCCTTTTGTGGAAAGAACTGTCATATTATGAGACCCTACTATGATTCGTGGCGTACCTCCTCACATAGCGATGTTGCATGTGTTAAATGCCATTATGAACCAGGGTTGATAGGGCATATCAAAGGGAAGATCAATGGGCTGATGCAGTTCTACAGGTATGAGACCAAAACTGAGGAATATTCTGGAAGAATGTATGCTAAGGTTATGGATAAGAACTGTCTTCTATGCCATGAAATACGCATCTTTTCTTCAAATGTTACTTATTTAGGGGTGAATTTCAGCCACAGAAATCATCTGCTTCAACCCAAAAGAGGGATAGAGCTAACCTGTACAAGCTGTCATTCCATGCTTGTAATAGGTATGAAAGAGCACAGATCAGTGACAGATCCCTCATGCACACAGTGTCATCCCAGAGTCGCTAAGGATAGTATTGAGCATCTGGTTGTAACTACTTCTACATGCTTTACCTGCCATTTCAGGGATGTTCCCGGGAATACCTCTATCTCAGGTTGTCCCTCATGCCATGGTCCTTCCAAAGGTCCTTTCAAGAAGTATATCAACTTCAATCATACTCTGCACCTAAATAAAGGATATAACTGCCTTACCTGTCATACCAATATATCCTCTGGTGCAAATGCAGTAGTTCCGAAGACCAAATGCTTCTCCTGTCATACAAGCAGGGAAAGGGTCAAGAAATATGGTGACTTCAAGTTCGTACATGAAAATCATGTTACCAAGAACAAGATAGCCTGCTATAACTGTCATTCTGAGGTGAAGCATAGCCCAACAATAAAGAGTAACCTATGTGCCATCTGTCACAGTGAAGAACACCCAAGCAACTGGCTCTACACGCATAAGAATGAGGTTTTAATAGGTAAAATGTGCAGTGACTGTCACCAGCCCAAGTTCTGCTCTGAATGTCATGCCAAAGGTGTAACGAAAAAGAAGTAATGCGTATAAACTATAAGAATGCGTCAATCAAAATCATTCCTGAGGTCTATGAACCCTCGGAAGATTCTTTTTTGCTTGCAGAAGCAGGATTATCTGAAATAAGGGATGAAGAAAGAATCATAGAGGTGGGTTGCGGGAGCGGATTTATCTCAGCAGTGATAAAAGCCAATAGAAATGTCAAAATCATAGGGATTGATATCAACCCTCATGCGGTAAAATGTACAAAAGAAAATGGTATTGAGGTGATAAGAGGCGACTTATTAAGCTGTATAAAAGGTAGATTCGATGCTATAATCTTCAACCCCCCCTACCTTCCAACCAAGGAAGAAGAAAGGGTTGAAGGATGGATAAACACTGCCCTTGATGGAGGGTATGATGGGAGAAGAATAATATTCAGATTTTTAGAGGATGCTGGAAATCATCTGGTTAAAAATGGAAGAATAATGATGGTACTTTCCTCACTCACGGGGATTGAGGAGGTAAAAGCAAGAATGAAATCCCTAGGTTTTGAGGTTGAAGAAAAAGCTCAGGAGAGCTTCATGTTTGAAAAACTGATAGTACTGGTAGCCACCAAGATTTAAAAAAATTAGATTTCTATCTCAGCAAACCTGTCAATATCTGTTCTGTGCCCCCAGATATCTCCCACTAAGAGTTTTATATTCTTCGTTTTTAAAAGCATCTTTGTGGTATTTGAAAGGGTCTTGTAGTATGAGGAAGGCAACTGTATTCTTTTAAGTTTTGGGGCTCTCTTTATCAGTTCGAATATGTTTTTTTCAGATGGTCTGAAGCAAAAATGTACATTCTCTTCCTTTCCATCGAGATCCTTGAGGTCTTCCTCTGAGCCGATTATTCTGAAAACCACTTTCATAAAATATAGTTATAGCGATTCTACTATATATATTCTTTTACTATGCTATTTTCAAAAACAGCTTTTCTTACTGCCTCAATGCTGGCATCGACCTCTATGGGTTTGGGACATACATTAAGCACATGCTGGGAGTCCTTCAATAAGTGACCTGTGGTGATACACACCACCTTCTCATCCCTTTCCACAACTCCCATCTCCACAA
>CAZCRM010000155.1:0-3331 GCA_964501085.1 uncultured Methanosarcinales archaeon
GTCCTGAATCTCAGCAAGCTCAATTCCTAAGGCTTCACATATTGCTCTTGTTGAAACATCATATTCTCTTGCAGTACCATGAAGAGTGCAGCCTGGATAGTAAGCGAGCTTCATCTTATTCCTCTTCTTTTCTCTTTTGAAACTCTTCAACAATGCGCTTGATTTCCTTACTGCCTTTGATTTTATGAGGTAACAAGCTAAGCTTTCCTTTCCTGAATAACTTCATACCCAAAGGAGCATAATCTATGAGACCCTTGATTCCTTTTGTTTTGAGGGTGAAGCTGGCACTCACACCAGCCTCATACCACTTACCATTCTTTTTAACAGATTTGATGAATAAGCTATCAAAAAGAGGCTTTGTACTCTTAAGCTTGATATTTCCAGCTTCTGCCTCACGCAGGGCAATTTCTCTTATTGCTCCGATAACCTCTGTGATCTTCACATTCTGGGGGCAGAGTTCATAGCAGAGATAGCAAGAAGCACATAACCAGAGGGTATCATCGGTGAGAACCTGCTCACGTAAGCCAAGCAGAGCTTTACGTATGATTCTTCTCGGGTTGTAATTCTTATCAATCTCAGTTATAGGGCATGCTACGCTACAGCCTGTGCAGTTAAAGCACCGCTTGATGTTCTCTCCTCCTGGTTCGCTGGCAATCTCGTATTTAAAATTAGCATCAAGCTGGCTTGTTTTAATCATTCTCATACCTCCCTTGCCAGAAACACATTTAAATCAACGATATCAAAATCATAGCTCTTCTCAGGTTCTAGCTCATTCTTGAGACAGTTGAAATGGGCAAGGCATTTCGGGCATGTGGTTACCAATGTTTTTGCTCCAGTTGCCTGTGCCTCATCCAATCTAAGCATTCGTATAGCTTTGGTCTGCTCATTGCAGTTCATAAAGCTACTAACCCCACAACATAGAGCATTCTCTCTTGAATGTTCCATCTCCTTTATTGTTATGCCATTTGAGATCAAGGCTTTTCTTGGAGGGTCATAGAGTTTCATGTGTCTTCCCAACCTACATGGGTCGTGATAGGTTACCTCTGCATTGATGTTCAGATTGAGGTTGTGCAACAATTCAGAGATATGCACTATTTTTATATCTAGATCATAATCCTTTGAAAAGGTTCTATAACATTCAGCACAGCTTGTGATAAGGGTATGTATCTTTGTTTCTTTTATGTATCGTGTGTTGAACTCTTTTAGTTTCTTAAAAACATCCTTCTTACCCTGCCAGAGCGCATCATGGCCACAGCACTTCATCTTCAGAACATAAGCATTTATGCCAAGCTTTTCGAGGAGCTTTAAGGAAGAGGTTGTTATTTCTCCGAAGTTAATCTTTACATCATGCAGGAACAAATCCAAGAGATCAACGCACCCTGCAAAGTAACCGTATTCTGCTGTTTTCTCTGGTTTGCTTCCATTCAGTTTTGAGCTCAACTCTGCAAACTCTGTGAACACACCAAGATGAGCGATCTCAAGGGGTTGTTTTCCTGCTCTTTGCTCTCTTATGAATTCAAGAAACTCAATTTGTTGCGGGCACTCTATAGGACATAACCCACATGTCAAACATGTCCAGATATCATTTGTATACATTCCATAAATATTGGAATTATAGATAGACCTGCGCGGAGAGGTTCTAGAAACTCTGCGCATCGGGCATATGGAGGTGCACTTACCACATTGATAACATTCTACTATGTTACTCGTTTACGAACACCACGTTTATTTAAATTATATACATAAATTAAAGATTTCGATTTAATCTTACACAATAGGTATATAGGCTATTAAACGTTTTGGTTCGTATGTATACGAATAATAATGATATTCTAAGAATGAACGATGAGCTTATGTATCATCTGCATATAACAACGATTGATGCTCTCCTCGATAATAGAAAAAGTGAAGAATTCTCAGGATCTGGATTTTGAAGATGGGATTGCCTTAATGAAATCCAGAAACCTTAGCCTTATAGGAGCTCTCGCTGATTATGTACGCAGAAAAACTGTGGGAGATAAGGTGATGTTTGTTACCAATTGCCATATAAATTACACCAATATATGTATCTCAAAGTGCAGATTCTGCGCATACTATAGAGAAAAAGGAGAAAAAGATGCGTTTACTCTAACTATAGATGAAATAATGGAGAAAGCAGAGAGGGCATGGAGAATGGGTGCTACTGAACTTCATATAGTTGGTTCTCTCAACCCCGACCTTCCTTTTGAATATTACGAGGATATGCTCAGCAAGCTCCATGAGAGGTTTCCTAACCTTGCATTAAAAGCATTTACTGCTGTGGAGATAGCTCATATCTCAGAGATTTCGGGAATGCATCTCAAAGAGGTTCTTTTACGGCTGAAAAAGGCAGGGCTTACATGTCTACCAGGAGGTGGGGGAGAGATATTCAACGAAAATATAAGGAAGAGAATCTGCCCAGATAAAATAAGTGGAGAGCAATGGCTTGAAGTCATGAAAACGGCTCATAAACTGGGGATAAAAAGTAATGCTACCATGCTTTATGGTCATATAGAAACACCTTCTGATGTCATAGAGCATATTCTTAAGATAAGAGAATTGCAGAAAGAAACCAAGGGGTTTCAGGCATTCATACCTTTGCGATTTCATCCTGAGAATACGTTCTTACATAAACAAGGTATGGTTAAGCATGAAGCTACAGGTTTTGATGACCTTAAAATCATTGCAGTTTCCCGTCTTCTTCTTAATGGTTATATCAACAATATCAAAACCTACTGGGTCATGGTAGGGGAGAAGCTTGCACAGGTGGCGTTAAACTATGGTGCAAATGATATGGATGGAACGATAATGGAGGAACGTATCACCCATGCAGCAGGAGGTACAACACCTGAGTACATGCCAAAAGAAAGGCTGATTCATCTAATAAAGAATGCTGGCAGAATACCTGTAGAACGAACAGCCAGCTATGATATAATAAAAGAATATGGGTAAATATTATATACATTATTATAATGCACACTATTATTTTATCGCTTATCTCCACATTTCACGGCTTGAGTGAAGCGAAAGCGTCGCATTAAAAAAGATAAAGAAGGTATTGAATATTCATGCGCCTCGCTACGCTCGGATATTATCCGAAGTTAAAATAAAATAGGGGTAATAATGTGAATGACCTAAATAGGCTGAGAAATGATAAAATATGGGAGAAAAGATAAAATAACAGGGGAAATACCGATCGAAGTTGCTTTAGCTACTGAAAATATAAAAAATATGGTTAATTGCATAATACTTTAAACTTATTTTTCAAGAATTTTTCAATCCAATTCTCTGCAAATGAAGTAGACTCTGTTAG
>CAZCRM010000156.1:0-3305 GCA_964501085.1 uncultured Methanosarcinales archaeon
CTTTAACGATTTCTTCAAGTCCCATATTACCTTAGAACACGAACAGCAGTATCAGAGATACAACCAGACCGAATATCACTATAGACTCTGGAATGACTGTCATCAGCAAGCCTTTACCAAAAAACTTCTCGTCCTCAGCCATTGCTCCTACCGCTGCCGCACCTATCGCTTGCTCTCCAAGACCAGCGCCTATACCTGCTAATCCTACTGCAAGTCCTGCTCCAACCGCTACCAATCCTGCCTGTGATGGATCTACCATATTTTCATTCCTCCGTATATTTTCTATTAAATCCAAAGGGGGTGTATTTATTACCTCCTCCTTCATAAAATTTAGTAAAGAATTCAACATACTGTAACCTTAAGGAGTGAAGCCCAGGACCTAAAATCCCAAGTATGAGGTTTATTGTATGCCCTATGATAAGAACCAGTACTCCAACAAGAGCAAGCCCTATCCCTCCACCAAATAGTTTTCCATGAGGCATGATGAAGAGATTTTTGGATAATGTATTTACAGCTAATGCTATTCCTGCTGAGGATAGTCCAATGGCAAGCAACCTTGCGTAGGAAAGCACATTGCTCATTATTGTGGGAATCTCCATTACTGAGATTACCCCTTCCCCTTTTATGAGAAGCACTACACCTATTAAAGCTATAACTATGCCAAGTATAAACAAGGGGTCATTGCCTATAGGCAAGCCTTTCATTAATGCCGGCATGAGCTTTGTTATAGCTGTAACTCCACCTATCAGAATCATCATCCAGCTTCCTTTTTCATATATGGCATGCCTTAACCCATGCATAATTGCAACATTCCTGAAACCAAAGACCAAACCCAAAAAGATGTGCAATATGCCTATGATCAAGGTTACCAGAAGCAAAGACTGAACAGCCTCGAATCTATGCACAGGAAGATGAAATCCAGCTATTTCAGGCAGTGAAATTCCTAAAATCCCTTTCTCAAGTTCCCCATTAACTTCAACATTAAACACTGGAAAACCAAAGAATTCCCCGTAAATCAAACCAAAAATTGCAGAAAGCACGCCTGAAAGCAGTAATATAAGCGAAAGATCATGTAACCCGCCTGTCTTGAATTTATTTTTGATTATTATAGAAATTAATGCTACAAGCAGACCATACCCAACATCTCCCAGCATAATTCCATAGAACAGGGGGAAGGTGATGAAGATTACCGTGGAAGGGTCTATCTCTTTATATTTTGGAGTTGCAAAGGTATCGGTGAGAAGCTCAAAAGGTTTTGCAGGCTTTGGATTTTCAAGCTTGATGGGTATTTCTTCCTCATTCACCTGATCCTCAAGCTTGGTAACACATACCAGCCCTTTTGTGCTCTCCTTAAGCTTTTTTTCTATTTCTTCATACCTATGTGAAGGAACCCATCCATCTATAACAAATGCATTGGTGCTTGTGGAGAATCTTAAAGGCGCTTCAGCCTTCTGGGTTTCAATAGACAGGTACTCATCAGCTGCCAGAATGAAATCTGAATACTCTTTTTTGATGTTTTCAAGTTCTGATTGTATAGCAGAATATCTCTCTTTCAGGGCATCAACCTCTTTTCTGAGTTTATCTATTACCTTGGGGGGGTTACCCTCTAACTCAGGTGGCTTTAATTCTATGTAGGAGCGTTCCTCCTGAAGCAATTTGTCTATCTCTTCTTCAAAATCTTTTGGAATAAAAAGAGCAAAGATTCTTCTTTTTTCATATACACCTGTAAACAGCTCATAATTTTTTGTTATCTTGGAAACCTTTGTTTCTATGTCTGTGTCTATAAACCCAGTATATACCTTTAGTGTTTCATATCCATGATAGCTATCTAAGGATAAAGGTAATTCAAGAAAGGGTTTTACAGCAGATATAAGGTCTTCTTTTCCCTTGATTTTTTGTTCTATGCTTTTTAGCTCATCAATACATGATGAAACCCTTTTTTGCAATGTTGTTATTTTTTCATCAATCATTGAGGGCAACTCTTCTGAACGATATTTCAGAACAGGTTGTTTTTCAGTCACTCCAAGCTGGCTTGAAATAGCCCTCAAGGAGAGAAGATACTCTGAAAGCTTGGATGCTGGTTTTAGGGGTTTGCCTATTTTAAAACCCTCATCCTCCTCTACATGCTCTACAATGTGCAGTACATTGAGTTTATGAAGGGTGGTGATAACATCTTCCATAATATCCTTTGTACCTGCAATTGCCACTCTTGTCATTTCAGTGGGTTTAAGCATTAGGCATGCACCACCCTTTCAAATTCTTTCAGAACAAATTCAGTGGCTTTAGCTATATTGTTTCTTGCCCTGTTTTTAAGCTCTTCAGCCTCTTTATTACCTTTCTCAATGATTTCCTCTCGTTCCTTCTTTATCTTCTTTCGTGCCTCTTCTATCTCAGATTCAGCATGCTTCTGAGCATCTTCCTCTGCCTTCTTGATTATCTCTTTGGAGCGGGCTAACGCATCAGAAATTTGTCTCTCTTTCTCTTCTTTTGCTTTAGCTACTAGTTCCATTGCCTCCTTCTCTGCCTTCTTAATTTCAGATAAAATTTCAGCACGCATCATAATACATAACAGGAATCCAGATAGGAAAACGCATACTTAAATCATTCGATTTTATTACCAGAGGTTTTTTAATAAAAAATCATTTTAAATATGCTCATGAACCCTCCTGCCATGATGGGTATAACAAGGTTATCATCCACCCTTTTGGGTATGGCATCCCCCAATGTAGCACCTATGGCTCCTACCATATACAAAGAAAGAGAATTTTCAAATATATGCAGGAGTAAGGCAATCGTTGCACATACTGAAAACATCACCATTATCTTAAGTAACGGTTTTGTTTTGGAGGTTGGTGATATCATCGCACCTGTGATACCAGAGACCGCATCACCTATGGCAAGCATTAATAATGCGGCTATAGCAATAGCTTTCTCAAAAACAAGAATGCAGAGCAAAGCCCCAATCATAAAATAGACATACCCTGCTACCTGCTTTTTCTCATGACTGCGAAGCAGATTCTCAGGAAGACTTATAATTCCTTTTAAGCGTAGGTATTCGATAGTTATAAACAAAGCATTTAAAAAAGAAAGTAATACCAGAGCTACATCTCTGCTGATAAAATAGTAACCAATAGCTATAAAAGAGCCTGTGATATGTATGGCTTTTCTTCTGAGTTCATAGAGTAACATTGCTCACTTCTTCAACTTCTCGTCGCAAGGAGTCTCCTTCCGAGAGGGAGGGGAGGAATTACGACATAACATCATTTCACCCGCAAGTTATTTATACCTTTCGTGTGAAAATACTG
>CAZCRM010000157.1:0-3271 GCA_964501085.1 uncultured Methanosarcinales archaeon
TTAAATGCCGATTCAAATTAATCCCCGGAGACTAAACGGTAGATGGAGAGCGGGTTGGGCACTTGATTTGCATACTGTTTATAGCATTCCTTTAGATAATGGAAGTTTTAGGAATGAATACACAGAAATAGGTAAACTATTTCACAAGTTAAAACCGAGCGAAGCTCGGCGCATGATAAAATTAAATCAAGAGGTTATGTATTTACTTATTTTAATTCTCTTATGCACAGCTTTTGTTTCGCTCAAAGCGTTTCAGATGAAAAAAGATACAAGTTGTTATTGCTTTATAGAACATAAAGCTACAAAACCAATTTAAAGGTAAAAATAACTCATGTTGGAATCTGATATTCCAGAAAAAAGCTATATCAAACAGCAAAGATTATGATAGCCTTTATTTAGTTGCAGAGAAATAATACACAATAACAGGAGGTAGTGTGTTTGGTAGTCAAACGTCATGAAAGAATTCATAAAGATGATAAAAATCTGTGCAAGTTATGCATGAGAGAACTTGGTGGTATCTACACCAAGCTTGGTTTAAAACCAGAAGAGCTTGACCTTCTGGACATGCCCAGACGTTCATTTACCGTTCATTTTCCTGTGCACATGGATTCGGGTGAAACAAGAATGTTTGTAGGGCACAGAATACAGTACAACGATGCCAGAGGACCAACCAAAGGAGGTATAAGATATCATCCTGATTTAACAGTGGATCATGTGAGAGACCTCGCCTTTTTGATGGCGTTGAAATGTGCAGTGGTGAACATACCTTTTGGAGGAGCAAAAGGTGGTATTGTTGTTAATCCCAAGGAGTTGAGTGAAAGAGAGCTTGAAAGGGTTACGCGAGCCTATATTAGAGCTATCTCAGACTATATAGGACCAATGAAGGATATTCCAGCACCAGATGTGTATACAGATGAAAAAATAATGGTATGGATACTAGACGAGTTCGAGAAAATAAAAGGAGAGCATACCCCGGCGGTTGTGACAGGAAAGCCTGTTGAGCTTGGGGGATGCAGTGTACGTAAATATTCCACAGCTCTCGGGGGAGTTCATGTACTTAGTGAAGCTTTGAAAAAGAAAAATATAGACAGGTATAATATTTCCATCGCTATTCAGGGATTTGGAAATGTGGGCGGAAACGCTGCCAGGATACTCTATGATAAAGGTTATACGGTGATAGCTGTAAGTGATTCAAAAGGTGGTATAATAAACAAGGATGGACTTGAGATTGATAAAGTATTGCAACATAAAGAAAAAACAGGGAGTGTTATTGATTTTCCTGATAGCAAGAACATCTCTAACCAAGAATTGCTAACCACAGACTGTGATGTTCTGATTCCTGCAGCTCTCTCTTATCAGGTGACTGAACAAAATGTAGAGGATGTGAAGGCAAAGATTATAATAGAGCTTGCCAACGCCCCTCTAACCACAGAAGCTGACAATATATTATCTGAAAAAGGAGTTATGGTCGTGCCAGATATCCTTGCCAATGCAGGTGGTGTGGTCGTAAGTTATTTTGAATGGATTCAGAACCTTACCAATAATTACTGGGATGTAGATACAGTTCTGAAAAGACTCAAGAAAACCATGGTCAATGCCTTTAATGATGTCTATGAACTTGCCGAGGAAGAGCATTTCAGCATGAGACGGGCTGCACTCCAGCTTGCGGTCAAGAGAATACTTAACGCTGAACGATTACGCGGAAACCTGTGATTGTGATATTATACGTTAATCATATATCTTAACAAAGAAATCACTGTATATGCTCACGGAATCAGAAGGAAAGTTGGCGGTAAATCTTGCTAGAAGAGCTATTGAGGAATGTATTACTAACAAAAAAAGAGTCAACCCTGGCAACCTGCCAAAGGTATTTCTGGACAAGCGGGGTGTTTTCGTAACGCTGAATAAAAGCGATACCAATGAGCTGAGAGGATGTATAGGCAGACCCTACCCTGTACTGCCACTCAAAGACGCTATAATCGATTCAGCTATTAGCGCTGCGCTCAACGACCCGCGCTTTCCCCCTGTAAAGCCAGAGGAGATAAAGCATATAATCATCGAGGTTACAATACTCACCCCTCCAAAACGTATCAATGCAAAACCCAAGGACCTGCCAAAGAAGATAGTGATAGGTAGGGATGGGCTAATTGTGGTTAAGGGCATGTATCAGGGACTTCTATTGCCTCAAGTAGCGGTAGAGCATGGTTTTGATGCCACTGAATTTCTGTGTCAGACATGCATGAAGGCAGGACTCATGCCAGATGCATGGCTCAACAATGCAGAGGTGTATTCCTTTGAGGGGCAGATATTCAGAGAAGTTCAGCCAGAGGGTGAAGTAAAGGAAAGGAAGTTATAGCTATTTATGTTTTTTTATGCTTTTAAAGATGAAATATGCAAAGGTTGCCATGGTAATGGCAAGAGTCAGTCCAAAGAATGGTTGTAAATCCTCTGCTGGGACCCCTAAGACAGTACCTTTAACATATATTAATGAAACATGTATCAGCAGTAAAAAAGCAAAGATAGAGAGTAATTGAAACGATTTTTTAAATTCAGCGTAATTCAAAAAGATTCGTGCCCTTATTACGTTAGCATCCATTTTCCATAAATAAATCGTTATGTACATCAATAAAAGAAATGCTATCAAAACCAGAGGAAGCACGATATATATGCTCTCTATAACGTTTTTCAGAGTCATGTATAGAGGGTTATGATGATATATTAAATAAATCTATCGTTATTTTGTAGCCAGAGGTTACCTTCACCTTTTCTTTCAGGTTTTCAGCATAGTGTCTATCTGCTGTAACGCTATAGCATAGATTCCAATTTTATTCAGATATGCTGCAAGCTTAAGGGCACGATAACCCTTTGGGTGGTATACGATAACAGCTTTAGGAGAGCATCGCTCCACCATGCTGATGAGTCCATCCACATCCATATGGTGAGAATGAATTTTTTTGTTATGAGAAGACTACGTAGTTGTGCAGGCGTGGCTATACGAATGTCGCACTCTTCATTCAAGGCAACCAGATTCCCTGCGTTTTTCATCAATCCCTTAGTAAGTGAAATTGAGAGGGGATTCATACCTATATCTCCAGAATAGCCAGAGTCCCTTAGCATCTTCACAAAGCTTACCTTCAGGAAATTCTCTGGTAATCTTACTTGAACCTACACCTTAGCTATCCAAATCTATTTATGCCATTAGCATTCTAACCCATCCTTCCTGAGGAACATGCACCTGATCATAACAGAAAAGCACGACGCTGCCAGAAGA